>DAIEHO010000308.1 GCA_027353565.1 Propionibacteriaceae bacterium | reverse complement strand
CGACCGTGTGGGAGCGCTACGACTCGATGCTTCCCGACGGCTCGATCAACCCTGGCGAGATGACATCGTTCAACCACTATGCGCTGGGTGCGGTGGCGGACTGGATGCACCGCGTGCTCGCCGGCCTGGCGCCGCTCGAGCCCGGCTACCGCACGGTGCTCGTCGCGCCACAGCCGATCGCAGGTCTCACGTGGGCCTCGACTCGGCACATGAGCCCGTACGGGGACATCGCCGTGCGCTGGGAGCGAGCGGGCGGCTCCCTGGTCGTCGACGTCACCGTGCCGCCCAACGTCGAGGCGGTGGTCCGACTGCCGGGTGTCGCGGAGCAGCGGGTGCGCAGTGGTCGGCACCACGTCGAGGTCCCCGACCCGGTCGCCGCGCCAGGACCGATCACGCCGGACACGCCGCTGGGCGAGATCATCGATGACTCCGAGGCGTACGCGGCGATGGCGCAGGTGCTCACCGAGGCGGGCCTCGGCGACGAGGAGCTCGGCCGACTGACGTGGAGCAGCACCGCCCCGCTCCGCAGCGTGCCGTTCGTCATCCCCCCACCCGTACAGGTGGAGATCCTGAAGGCGTGGGCGAAGCTGTCGGCCACGCGGTGACCGACGTGGTCCTGGCGGCTGAGCGCATGGGACGCGAGGGGAGTCGCGTGAAGTTGTGGTTATGGAAGGGGATGTCTACGCGCAGGTGAAGCCCGCCCGGTGAAGTTGTCGTTATGAGTGGGCGGGCAGGGCGCCAGAACAACCACTTCACAGGCCGTCGCAGTGCGCGCGCACGCGACCCCCACCCATAACCCTCACTTCACGGGCGACCGGGCGGTTGTGGGCTACTGGGCCAGTCCGTACAGGCGGTCGCCAGCGTCGCCGAGCCCCGGGACGATGTAGCCGACCTCGTTGAGGCGCTCGTCGACGGCTGCGACGACGAGCGTGCATGGGACCCCGACCCCGTCCAGGAGGTTCCGCATCCGCTCGATGCCCTCCGGCGCGGCGATGAGACAGATGCACGTGATGTGGTCGGCGCCGCGGTTGACGAGGAACTGGACGGTACCGGCCAGCGACCCGCCGGTCGCCAACATCGGGTCGAGCACGTAGCACTGGCGCCCGTGCAGGTCGCGCGGAAGGCGTTCGGCGTACGTGAACGGCTCGAGCGTCTCCTCGTCGCGCACCATCCCGACGAACCCGACCTCGGCCGACGGCATCAGCCGCGTCATGCCGTCGAGCATGCCGAGCCCCGCGCGCAGGATGGGGACGACCAGGGGCCGCGGCTTCGACAGTCGTACGCCCATCGTCTTCTGGATCGGCGTCTCGATCTCGGTAGGCTCCACGCGGATCTGGTCGGTCGCCTCGTAGGCGAGCAGCATGACCAGCTCCTCGACCAGACGCCGGAACGACGGCGAGTCGGTGCGGCGGTCGCGCAGGAGACTCAGCTTGTGAGAGACGAGAGGATGACTGATGACTCGGAGTTCCACAGACTGAACATTGGCATACAGCGGGTAACGGGTCGGCATCGGGGCATGCCCCACTGGTGCGCTTGCGGGCTGGACGTGATTCGATGGGGACTTGGCGAAAGGAGGCCATCGGATGGCCGACAGCAGCGACGAGGAGTATGACCTCGGCGACCGCGGCGACGACCGTCCCGGCCTCGAGGACGCAGACCCCGATCTGATCGACGAGGAGATCGATGCGGACGACGAGGAGGACGACGACGACGTAGAGGATGCCCTCGAGGACGACGTGGATTTCATCATGGCTCTGTACAGGGAGGACGGCACCCCAGTCGTCACCCCGTTGGACATCGACCTCGCCAACGACCTCGACGACCTCATCGCCCATCTCCAGCGGCTCCCCGGCGACAACGGCGCCTCTGCGCTCGTCTCGATCGCAGGTGAGTTCTTCGCGGCGGTACGGGTACGTGGCCGCCACGTCCATGTCGCCCTCAGCGACGTGTACTCGGCGGAGAACTGGTCTCTCGCCCGCGACATCGTCGACTTCCTCGGCATCGAGATCCCGGACGACGACGACGAGGACGGCCTCGTCGGCGACCTCGACCTGTTCGCCGACCAGGGTCTGTCCGAGATGGACCTCGAGGCGATCTGCGCCGAATGGGACGAGGACTCCGACACGCTGGCGCTTCAGATCGCCGACGAGATCCACTTCGGCCCTCAGGCCCGCAAGGTGGCCGAAGCGTTCAGCTGACCACCGGGCCGCTCCCCGCTGGTTCAGGGCGGGTGTCGCGATCACGCCGTCGGAGCGGCAACCCGGCCGACGGCCAGTGCCCGGCGGAGGCGCGCCCCGGCGCAACGCGTGTACCGGGACCGCCCTCGGGAGGGGATCAGACCGGGACCCGTCCCACCAGGAGAGCCGCTGAGCTCGGGTGGGCTCCACACCGTAGCGTCGGGGGTATGACGACAACGCACGAGATGATCGCCCGTCAACAGCCGCTCGCGACCGCTTTCGGCTACCGCACGACGGCCAGCGAGGTCATCGCGGGCCATGACCTCGCGGGGAAGACGGCCATCGTCACAGGCGGCTACTCGGGCATCGGGCTCGAGACGGTGAAGGCGCTGGCTGCGGAGGGAGTCGCGGTCATCGTGCCCGCTCGTCGCCCGGACGCCGCCATGGCCGCGCTCCGGGACGTGCCCGGCGTCACGGTCCGGCAGATGGACCTCGGTGACCTCGACTCCGTCGCAGCCTTCACCGCCGGCGTGCGCGAAGCCGGTACGCCGATAGACCTCATCGTCAACGCTGCCGGAGTGATGGCCCCGCCGCTGTCGCGCACGCCACAGGGATGGGAGTCGCAGTTCGGCATCAACCACCTTGGCCATTTCGCTCTCGTGGCGGGGGTGGCCGGCCAGCTGGGTGAGGGAGCCCGCGTCGTCGCCTACTCGTCGGTCGCGCACTACCGCTCCCCGGTGCTGTTCGACGACATCAGCTTCGAGCGCACGCCGTACGACCCGTGGACCGCATACGGCAAGTCCAAGACAGCGGATGCCCTGTTCGCCGTGGCCCTCGACGCTCGGGCCGCCTCCCACGGAGTTCACGCGTACTCCGTGCACCCGGGCGGCATCATGACCGACCTGCAGCGGCACATGCCCCGGGAGGAGCTGCTGAAGCGGCAGTGGATCGACGAGGACGGCACCCCGAACCCCCTGTTCAAGACTCCTGCCCAGGGCGCG
>DAIEHO010000305.1 GCA_027353565.1 Propionibacteriaceae bacterium | reverse complement strand
GCTCATCGAGTACATGCCCAACAGGGTCTCCACCCCGCCGACCACTGCCGACGAGCTGATGGCGTGGGCGAAGGCCCACCCGAACAAGCTCGAGTACGCTCAGCCGGCCAACTCGGGCCCGGGCCGTACGTTCCTGATGGGCTTGCCGTACATCCTGGGCGACAAGGACCCCATGGATCCCACGAACGGCTGGGACAAGACCTGGGCCTACCTCAAGGAGCTCGGTTCGTACATCAGCGTCTACCCGTCAGGGACGACGCAGACGATGAAGGACCTGGCCTCGGGTGCGGTAGACATGATCGTCTCCACCACGGGGTGGGACATCAACCCGCGCGCTCTGGGCACCGTCCCGATCGAGGCCAAGGTCGGCACGCTGGCCGGTTTCAAGTGGGTCACCGACGCGCACTACGTCGTCGTCCCGAACGGGGTCTCGCAAGACCAGCTGACTGCTGTCGTCCGGCTCATCGCCTGGATGCTGAAGCCCGACCAGCAGGCCAAGGCCTACGACAAGGGCTACTTCTACCCCGGGCCGGCGATCAAGGACGTCACCCTCGCCATGGCGCCCCAGTCGAGCCAGGACGTCATCGCCAAGTACGGTCGCCCCGAGTACGACAGCCTCATCGCCAACAACCCGACCGTCGTACCGCTGCCGTACGCCGCCATGGTGACCGCGTTCGACCTGTGGAACCGCAACATCGCCGGATCCAAGGCGGCCAAGTGACCAACACCGTCACCCCGGCCAAACAGTTCGGCGAACTGCGGCTCGATGGTGTCGGACGCAGCTTCGGCGAGGCCAACGCCCTCACCGACCTGAGTCTGACGATCCAGCAGGGCGAGTTCATCGCCCTGCTGGGCCCGTCGGGCTGCGGGAAGTCGACGGCCCTGAACTGCCTCGCCGGCCTCCTGCCCCTGACGCACGGCTCCATCTGGCAGGACGACAAGCGCATCGACATGACCCGGCCCGAGCGGCGTGGGTTCGGCATGGTCTTCCAGAACTACGCCCTCTTCCCGCACATGAGCGTGCGCAAGAACGTCGCCTTCGGCCTGGAGATGCGCAAGACCCCCTCCGCGGAGATCAAGGAGCGGGTCGCGGAAGCGATCGAGCTGGTGCACCTGGAAGACCAGGCTGCCAAGCTGCCCGGACAGCTGTCGGGCGGTCAGCAGCAGCGGGTCGCCATCGCCCGCGCGGTGGTGCTCCGCCCGCCCCTCGTGCTCATGGACGAGCCGTTGAGCAACCTGGACGCCAAGCTGCGGCTGGAGATGCGCACCCAGATCCGCCGGCTGCACCAAGCACTGAACCTGACAACGGTCTACGTGACCCATGACCAGGAGGAAGCGTTGAGCCTCGCCGACCGACTAGTCGTCCTGCGGCTGGGACGGGTGCAGCAGATCGGCACCCCGCGCGAGCTGTACAGCCGGCCCGCCAACGCGTTCGTGGCCGACTTCATGGGCTACCGGAACCTGCTCAAGTCGACCATCAGCGCCGTGGACGGCACCCGGGTCGTCGTCGATGTGTCGGGACTCTCGGTGAACGCCACCGCGATGAGCGGCTTCAGCGTGGGAGACGCCTGCATCGTCGGCGTCCGTCCGGACGACCTGAAGGTGGTCGGGCCCGGCGCCACCTCGGACGGGCTGATCGTCGACGGTACGGTCGAGGTGGTCGAGTACCAGGGTCGCGAGATCGTCTCCGAGGTGCGCCTGCCCAACCGTCTGACCGTCACGGTACGGACCGAGGAGGACCTCCACCCCGGCATGCGGATCCGTGTCGCGGCAGAGGCCGGCCGAACGCTCGCCTTCGCCGACGACAACACCGTGACGCGGGTGCCTGACCTGGGCGTGTCACCGGAAGCCGTCGCGGCAGGGGCCCCCTGATGTCGGCTGAAGCGGTGCCCGTCTCGGCGGTCCCCGCAGACCCGCGGGGGGCCTGGCGGCACCGGATGGCGGACCGGGGCATCGACCGGACGCTCTGGCTGCTGCTCCCGGCTGTGATCTTCGTGGTGGCTCTGTTCGTCTACCCGTTCCTGTACGGCCTGAGCCTCTCCCTCACGCCCGGGACGGGCGAGACGGGGATCTTCAGCAACTACGCCAAGTTCTTCGCCGACTCCTACTACAGCAGCACGATCTGGCTGACACTGCGGCTGGCCATCCCGGCGACGTTGTTCAACACGCTCGCGTCCGTGCCGTTCGCGTACTGGATGAGAGGGAGGTTCCCGGGCAAGAGGGCCGTCACGACGATGCTGGTCGTGCCGATCACGCTGGGCACGGTGCTCACGGCGGAGGGCCTGCTCAACTTCCTGGGCAACGCCGGCTGGCTCAACCGCTTCCTCATGCTGATCCATGTGATCGACGCCCCGCTCAAGCTCACGTACAACTACTGGGGAGTCTTCCTCTCCCTGGTCCTGAGCGGCTTCCCGTTCGCGTTCCTGCTGATCCTCAGCTACACCTCGGGCATCGACCCGACGCTGGAACGAGCCGCCTCCACCCTGGGCGCCTCAGCGTGGCAGCGGTTCATGCGCGTGACCCTGCCGTTGCTCGCCCCAGGGCTGGCGACGACGTTCAGCCTTGCGTTCGTGATGGCATTCAGCGTGTTCCCCTCCGCACTCATGCTGGGCAACCCCCAGGGCGAGGAGCACGTCATCGCGATCGCGGCGTACGAACAGGCCTACACGTACTACAACTACAACTACGCCTCAGCCATCGCGATGGTGATGGGCGCGGTCGAGCTGCTCGTCATCGCAGCAGTGCAGCTCCTGCGGCGCACGTTCTACATCGGCACGACAGGAGGCAAGGGGGCATGAGCACCGTCTCAGTCAGCGACCCCATGGTCGAGAACGTCGGCCGTCGTACACGCAGGATCGTTGCCTCGCCGACCCAGTGGGTCGTGTGGGGCGGTGTGACCGCCTTCATGATCTTCCTGATCGGTACGGTCGGCTCGGTTCTGGTCAACTCCCTCGGCCGCACCTGGTTCGACGCGTGGTGGCCGCAGGGCTTCACCACTCAGTGGTACGGACAGGCCTGGACCCAGTTCGACCTCAGCCAGGTGTTCCTGGTGACCCTGGAGGTGACCGGGGCCGTGCTGCTCATCTCGCTGCTCATCGGCGTACCGGCGAGCTACGTGCTGGCCAGGAAGAACTTCCCCGGCAAGGGCCTGCTCAACCTCTTGTTCCTGATGCCGATCATGGTGCCGCCCATCACGTACGGCATCCCGCTCGCCACCGCGCTGTACCGGTTCGGGCTGGCCGGCAACATGTCGGGCGTCATCCTGGCGAACCTCGTACCGTCGGTGCCGTTCGTCATCATGACGATGACCCCGTTCGTGGAACAGCTGGATCCCTCGCTGGAGAACTCGGCCCGTATGTGCGGCGCCGGAACCGGTGTCATCTTCCGCCGTATCCTCATGCCACTGCTGGTGCCGGGCATGCTCGCCGCCGGCATCCTGGTGCTGGTCCGCACCGTCGGCATGTTCGAGCTGACGTTCCTGACGAGCGGCAACAGCTCGCAGACCATCGTGGTGGCGTTGTTCAACTCGATGAACGCGGCAGGCATCCGGGCTCAGCAGTCCGTGGACGCCATGGCGGTCATGTACATGCTGATGATGCTGATCATCCTGCTGGTCGCGCTGCGGTTCGTGAACCCGACCCAGCTCGTGGCCAGGGTGAAGGAGGCCCCGCAGGACTGAGGCCGGCCGGCCCCGGTCCCGCCCGGACCTTCTTGACGCTCTGGCGGCTGTTACCAGTCCGGCCGCCAGGGCATGCCGCTCGGACCGGGCTCCGCCCTGACGGCGAGCGTCTGGTGGATCTCGATCTCACCGGCTTCGAAGCCCAGCGCCGAGCCAGCCAGGTACAGCCGCCACACCCGCGCGCGACCGGCACCCGCGAGCCTGACCGCGTCGGAGTAGCTCTCCTCCAGGTTGCGCACCCATGCCCGGAGGGTCAGTGCGTAGTGCTCTCGCAGGTTCTCGACGTGGCGCACCTCGAGGCCCGCGCGCTGGATGGCCGAGACGACCGTGCCGATCTCCTCGAGCTCCCCGTCCGGGAAGACGTAGCGCGGGAGGAAGCTGTTGGACTTGATCCGGCCCACCCCCGCGGGACGGCTGATGCCGTGGTTCAGCAGCCGGCCCTGAGGCGCCAGGAGCGCACGCATCCGCGCGAAGTACCTGCCCAGCTGGCCCTCGCCCACGTGCTCGAACATGCCGATCGAGCTGATCGCGTCGTACGGGCCGTCGTCGACCTCGCGATAGTCGGCCTCGCGGATCTCCACGCGGTCCGACAGTCCCGCCTCCGAGACGCGCCTTCGCGCGAGGACCGCCTGTTCCCGGGACAAGGTCACACCGACGGCCCGGACTCCGTAGTGGCGGGCCGCATGCATTGCCATCCCGCCCCACCCGCAGCCGACGTCGAGCAGCCGGGTGCCCGGTACGAGGCCGAGCTTGCGGCAGACCAGGTCGTACTTGGCCTCCTGGGCAGCATCCAGCCCGACCGAGGGGTCCTCCCAGACGGCGCACGAGTACGTCATCGTCGGACCGAGGAACAACCGGTAGAAGTCACCGGAGACGTCGTAGTGGTGGGCGATCGCCGCAGCGTCCCTCGAACGACTGTGCCGGCGTCCATGCAGCCGGACCTCCTCGGGCGGCGGCTCGGGCGCCCGGTGCAAGCCCCCCGTGCCTCTCACCAGACGCGCCAGAGCGCTCCACGACTGGGGACGACGGAAGGCCTGGTCCAGCTGTTGCTGGAGTGCCAGGACGGCGTAGATGTCCCCGTCGAGTTCGACATCCCCGGCCACGTACGCACGGGCCAGCCCGAGCTCTCCCGGCGACGCGATCACCCGCCGGATAGCGTCCGGAGACCGTACGACCAGCGTCGCCGCCGCGTCCGCCGGACCGGCCTGACTGCCGTCATAGGCTCTGATCCCGACGCGCAGGTCACCACCCAGCGCGGTTGCCAGGGTTCCCGCCAGACCGTGGCCGGCGTCGTTACGGGTCGTTGTCGCTGAGCGTCGCATCGTCATCCTCTCTGTCCCCACGCAGAGCTACTGCGCTATCCCCCATCCTGCGCCGGATCGGACGCGCGCGGGGCTTCGCGGCGTACTGTCCTGGGCGGTCGACCGCGGTCGACCGCGGCCGGCCGCGCCGGCATCCGGCGCCGACTGCCCCCGGTCGCGGCCCTTTCTCAGGAGCTGGCCGATGCGGACGGGCGGGCTGGGCGGGCTTAGCATCGTGAGCGGTTCCCGTACAGACGAAGGGTGGTCCCAGGTGGTCAGCGTTGCCTTGTTCGTCGCGGTGTTCTTGGCGTGCATCGTGGAGGCGGTCGAGGCGTTGACGATCCTCCTGGCCGCCGGGACCACGCGCGGCTGGCGCTCGGCGCTGATCGGCGCCGCGGTGGCCGTCGTCACGCTGACGGTGATCGTCGTGGTCCTCGGTCCTGCGATCTCGGCCATCCCGATCTCGTACCTGCGCCTGCTCGTGGGCGGGTTGCTGCTCGTCTTCGGCGTCGGCTGGCTGCGCAAGGCGATCATGCGCGCCAGCGGGCTGAAGGCGATGCACGACGAAGACAAGATCTTCGCCGAGAAACGCGCCGCCGCCGAGGCCGCGACCAGCCGGAAGCGGCCGCTGGTCGGCGACTGGTACGCGTTCACGCTCAGCTTCAAGGGCGTCCTGCTGGAGGGTCTCGAGGTCGTGTTCATCGTGCTGACGTTCGGCACCAACGGTCACAACATCCCCCTCGCCGCACTTGCCGCCGGATGCGCGGTGCTGCTGATCGCCGGGTTGGGGATCGCGGTCCGAAGCCCGCTGGCGCGGGTCCCGGAGAACACCATGAAGTTCGTCGTCGGCGTCATGCTCACCGGGTTCGGGATCTTCTGGGGCGCCGAGGGCGCCGGAGTGACGTGGCCCGGGGCGGACGCCGCCCTGCTGGTCCTGATCCCGGCGGTCCTGGTGGTCTCCCTGCTGTACGTGAAGCTGCTCACCCCACGCACCGTCCGCATCGGTGACATGGCTGTCGAGGAGGTCGAGTGATGCGCTGGCTGAAGAGCTTCGGACTGTTCTGGTGGGACTTCATCGTCGGCGACGACTGGATCGTCGCCGCCGCCGTCATCGCCGGACTCGCCCTGACCGCCCTGCTCACCCACCTCGGCGTCAACGCCTGGTGGCTCCTCCCCCTGCTCGCCGTCGGGCTCATCCCGCTGAGCATCTGGCGCCTGCAGCGGCCGGCAGACGCCTCCGAGTCGTAGGAGCGACGGGCCCGGACCCGTACCGCCCACGACCCCAACCGTGTGCCACACAGCGGCTCGAACGTCGTAGGGTCGTGGTCATGGAGTCGAGACAGCTGGGTCGTACGGGTCGTCAGGTAGGGGTCATCGGGATGGGCTGCTGGCAGCTCGGCGCGGGATGGGGAGAGGTGAGCGAGGAGGACGCGCTCGCGACCCTGCGCGCCGCCGTCGACGCGGGGGTGACCTTCCTGGACACCGCGGACGTGTACGGCGACGGCCGGAGCGAGCAGCTCGTCGGACGGCTGCTCCGCGAGCGCCCCGACGCCGGCCTCACGGTCGCCACGAAGATGGGGCGCCGGGCCGACCCTCACGTACCGGAGGCGTTCACGGGCGAGGCCCTGCGCGCCTGGAACGACCGCAGCCGTCGCAACCTCGGGGTCGACACCCTCGACCTCGTCCAGCTCCACTGCCCGCCGACGCCCGTCTACTCGAACGACCAGGTCTTCGACATCCTCGACGCGATGGTCGAGGAGGGCCGGATGAAGGCGTACGGGGTCTCCGTCGAGACCTGCGACGAGGCATTGACGAGCATCGCCCGGCCGCACGTCGCGAGCGTGCAGATCATCCTCAACGCGTTCAGGCGCAAGCCGCTCGAGCGG
>DAIEHO010000299.1 GCA_027353565.1 Propionibacteriaceae bacterium | reverse complement strand
CAGGTCGAAGGTCGACTGGTCGTACGTCGAGGGCGGCTGGATGTAGTACATGACGGTTCCGTCGGTCGTTGCGACGTAGTCCTCCTGGAGAGAGTGGAAGGCCTTGCCGTCGAAGTACTGGATCGGGTTGCCGTTGACGTCCTGGTAGACGGTGATGTCGGCGCGGTCCGTGACGTTGACGGTCAACCCGTTCGGGTCGGTGTAGACGGAGTAGAGCGGAGAACCCGCCAGGGGGTCCATGACGTCGTACGCCTTGGCGGCGCCGGGCAGCGCGCGACTGGACATCGGCACAGTGTTCAGCCCCAGTACGGACATGGTGAGCCGACTCAGCAGCTTGGTGTTCGCCGAGTCACCCCAGCTCACGGTCGACGCGACGCCCCTGACGAGGTCGAACGGGATCACGTTGTTGCCGAGCACGGGCAGCCCGGTGTCCGGACCGGACGTGGCGATGGTCCCCGCGCCGGCGCCCGATGCAGTCGGCACGGTGAGCACCACGTTGGCTTCGATGTCGTTCAGCGGGTTGTGCGCAGGCCGAGGACCCACCGCGTCGACCGCGGTGAACAGGAAGTCGCTCGCCGGGTCGAGGACAGGGACCGCCATGACCGGCATGATCTGCGGGACGACCACCGCGTCCGTTGAGACCGGCGGCAGGAACCTCTCGACGTACGTGACGCGGTAGAGCACCCGCCACGGGATGGACTTGTGTTCTTGCGCGGAACGCATCGCGACCGCGTCCGACTCCGGGCTGTTGGCAAGCCAGACCGGGTCCACCACCTGGCTCCAGAAGTTCACGGCGTTCTGCTCCGTGGGCTGCAGGAAGAACGCGTAGCTCCGGAACTGCTTGACCTTGCCCGGGCGGTCGTACGCCTCCAGTGCACCGGTGTTTCCCGACGCGTTGCCGGACGTGTACGACGGCTGCGGTTGCATGTACGTCTGGCTGTCGTCGATGTTGTTCGACATCGGAAGGCCGGCACCCGACGAGACGTTGGGCACGAGATCGTAGACCAGCCCATCGGAGCCGACGACGAGGTTGAGGCCGCTCTGGTTGCTCGGGTTGAACATGGAGTTGTAACGCATGACGAAGTGAGCGTCGTTGTTGGAGGCGTAGCGCATCTGGGTGTCGCTCTCGATGCCGTCGAAGGACGCGGCGATGTCGAACGACGATGTGCCCGTCGTGTTGTAGCTCGACTTGATCGAGAACTTGCTGGTGTTGGTCCAGGCGAACTTGAAGTCGACGATGGTCAGTGCGGCCGCGGCGAGCTTGAGGTTGAAGTTGACGTTGGCCACGACGGTGTTCCCGGACGTCGTCGAGTACACCTCGTCGTACGTGGTCGTGTAGACGTGCTTGACCTCTTGCGTCCCGCCCCGCGCCGTCCACAGGTACTCGTTGTAGAAGTCGAGTCCCGGCGTCAGCCGGGAGTCGGTCGGCCACGCTTGGTCGTTGTACTGGGACTGGTAGATGGCGAGGGCGTTGAACGCCTGTTGGTCGATCTGTCGCTTCAGACGGTAGGCCTCCACGATCCGCATATAGCTGGCGTCGTGCCCGACTTCACCGGGCGAGAAGTTCTTGTCGTTGAGCAGCGCCATCTGGCCTGTCGACGTGGCGAAGGTCTGTACGCCGTTCGGGAGCGTCGCCGGCTCGTACACGTAGCCCACGACACCATCGAGAACTCCAGGCCGGAGGTACTTGCTGTTCATCCGGAAAGACACGATGTTGAGATCGCGTGGGATCTGGCGGTTCGGGATCCGTACGAACCCGAAGACCGTGTTCGTCTGCACGAGCGTCTGCTGGTAGACGTCCAGGGTCTCCGACGTGACAAAGGCCTGTCCGTAGGGCGAAGGCGCGAACATCCGCGAACCGAACTTCTCGTCGCTGGGCACTTTCGGCAACGCGAACGGCGGATTCGAGGACGTGAAGCCGCCGAGGCTCGGGTTGGGGAGGATCGCGCTCTTCGACGCTGCGGTCCCAGCGGTGGAGCTCTGGGTGGTCACGCTGTTCAGGTTCGACATGAAGAGGTCGCCGGTCACCGGCGCGAGCGTCCCCTGCAGCTTCACGGTGTACTTGTTGGACTCGTCCAGCTTGTTGCTCGCCGTGATCTGCGAGCCGTCGCCGTCGCTCCAGGTGTAGGAGCCTCCACCACCCAGCGCCAGAGAGAGCTTCACGATCACGCCTTCACCGGTCTTGACGCCGGCGCCGAAGGGCGCGATGACCGTGTCGAGGTTGAACGCCCCGCCGACGGCGTCGCTGTAGTCGAGCTTGTTCTCCGTCGAACTGTCGTAGCCGCGCTGCAGCTTGAACGTGACTGAGGTGGGGGCGCTGAACGTCATCGACGTCGCGCCGACGTACGACGTCTTGTTCGTGAGGTTGGCCATCGGTACCGGCGGTGCGCCCTCGATGTAGCCGATGAGCTGGACGTCGCCCTGCTCCTGGGAGACCCAGCTCAGGACCAGGTCGCCGATCTTCTTTCCGGCGTACAACGTCAGCACCCCGTCCTTGACGTAGACGTAGGCCTCATTCAGCTCACC
>DAIEHO010000276.1 GCA_027353565.1 Propionibacteriaceae bacterium | reverse complement strand
CGTGAGTTACGATGTGGATGTGAGTCTGCTCGTCCCCTTGATCACCTGGCCCGTGCTCAGCGTGTCCATCGGCCTCGTGATCACCAGCGTGATCCTGGCCCTGTTCATCCTGCTCCACAAGGGCAAGGGCGGCGGCATGTCGACTGCCATGAGTGGCACGAGCGTCGCCGAGCGAAACCTCGACCGCATCACGATCATCGTGGGGTCGCTGTGGCTGGCGTGCATCATCGCGCTGCTGGTCATGTACCGCTTCGGCATCTAGCCGGAGCGCGATTCTCACGAGTCCAGATCCACCAACCGTTCAAGGAGATTGACTGTGGCCGGAGGTAGCGCCATTCGCGGCAGCCGCGTAGGTGCGGGCCCCATGGGTGAAGCGGAGCGCGGCGACGCGGCTCCCCGCCTGTACGTCTCGTACTTCTGCGCCAACATGCATGAGACCCGGCCGGCTTTCGCCGCCGAGGCTCAGGTCCCGCAGGAGTGGGACTGCCCGCGGTGCGGGCTCCCCGCGAACCTGGACTCGGAGAACCCTCCGCCTCCGCCGAAGATCCTGCCGTACAAGACGCACCTCGCCTACGTGAAGGAACGGCGCACGAGCGCCGAGGCCCGCACGATCCTCGAAGAGGCACTTCAAGGCCTGCGTGACCGCCGCGCACGCGGCGAAGTCATCTACTGAGCCTGAACACCGAAACGGCCGGCCCCACGGGGCCGGCCGTTCGTGCGCTCAGGGCCTCTTCACAGCTGACACGAGTGGAACGGCAGCTCGGCCGCGGCTGCCTCGTCGATGAACCACACCGTACGGTCGACACCGCTGACGTGCGCGGAGATCGTCGTCGCGTCACCACGGAACGTACGCGCGACCGCCTGCGCCTTCTCCGTGCCCGTGGCCAGCATCCACACCTCGCGTGACTTGTTGATCGTGGCGAGGCTCAGCGAGACCTGCTCGTTCGGTGGTTTGGGGGCGTCGGTGACGCCGACGGCGATCGCTGATGTCGGCTCGGCGGCCGGGTGGTCCGGATGGAGCGCGGCCACGTGGCCGTTCTCCCCGAGGCCGAGCAGGCAGATGTCGATCGTGCGCCCAGCCAGGTCGGTCCCGTACGTCAGGGCCGCCTGAGCCGGATCTGCGGAGGCGTCCGACGAGGGCATCGGGTGTGTCCGAGCGGGGGAGAGGGGGAACGTCCCGGCGAGACGCGACAGCGCCTGGAGCGAGTTGCGGCGCGGGTCGTCGGTCGGCACGAACGCCTCGTCGGTCCACCACAGCTCCAGCGCGCCCGGGTCGACCTTCGAGCGGCCGACGACACGGGCCAGATGCTCGTACGCGAGGTTGGCGACGCGCCCACCCGTCAGGCACAGCTCAACGATGCGCCCATCTGCCTGGAGCTTCTCGATGCGCTTCACCAGTGAGTCCGCCACGTCCTGGGCGAGCATCTCGGGCGTGGGAAGCCGACGTACGACGCGAGGGCTCATGATGCCTTCTCGGAGGCCGGTGCGTTCTCGACAACCGGGGAGCTGTCCGCTGCCGGTGCGTTCGCTACGTGGCCGTGGGTGTGCGGTTCGTGTGGATGGCTGTGCGACGCGGGGAGCGGCGGCTCCTGACGGCTGAGCGCTTCCGCGACCCTCGCCGCCTTCCGACTGCCTGCCCGCGCACCGGTCTTCGCAACCCGTGCCGCGGCGATGGCTCCCGCCTCCTTGCGCTTCCGTACGGGCTCGGGCTTGGGCATCGTCCGGCCGTCGCGTGTGAGCAGAGTTGCGAGCGCCGCCGCGTACACGTCGTCCGCGTCGAGCCGTCGGAGCTCCTCGGTGAGCAGCTCGTTGATGTCACGGCGCTTGAGCGCGACCGTACGACGAGGCTGGCCGGGGATCGCGTACGAGGCGGTCTTCCCGTCCTCGCGGGCGATGACGATGTCGCCCCCCGGTGTCTCGAGCAGGACGGAGGTGATGCCGGGACCTGAGGAGGGCTTGCGGCTGACCGTCACCTTGAGGCGGCTCTCGAGCCAGGCGGCCATGAGGTCCGCGGGTGCGTTGTTGCGGGGACCGACCACGGTCGCGGACAGGACGCGCATCGGGTACTGGTCCAGCGCCGCGGTGAGCAGTGCGCGCCACAGCGTCAGGCGCGTCCAGGTGAGATCCGTGTCGCCGGCGGAGTGGTGCATGGCCCGGACCTCGAGAGCCTTGATCGGGTCCGCACTGCTGGCAGCATCGGTGATGCGACGGTCGGCGAGCTGCCCGAGCACATCGTCACCGGGGGCGTCGGGGGCGTTGGCCGGCCACCACATGACGACCGGCGAGTCGGGGAGCAGCATCGGCAGCACGACCGAGTCGGAGTGCTCCCGGACCTCACCCGAGAGGCGCAGCACGATCACCTCGCCCGGTACGTCCTCGGCGAGGTGGATCTCCGCGTCGAGACGGTCGGTCTTCCCGCTGGTCTTGACGACGAGCACGAGACGACAGGGATGCTCGCGGGCGGCGGTCTGCGCCGCGGCGTACGCCTTGGCGAACGAGCGCTGCTCGGCGGAGACGATGAGCGTCAGGACCAGGCCCGAGGCACTGCCGAGGCGGCTGCGTGCCTTGAGGAGGGCGTTGGCGATCTCGCTGGTATCGGTGTGCGTGAGCGTGATGATCATGGGTCTCCTAGGGCCGACGCCAGGCGCGGCCGTCACGGGCGATCATCTCGTGGGCGCTGGCCGGGCCCCACGTCCCTGACTCGTAGTCCTCCGGGGGTGACTTGAGGCTCGCCCAGTAGTCGAGCACCGGGTCGAGGATCTGCCATCCGAGCTCGACCTCCTCCTGCTGGGGGAACAGGGGCGGGTCGCCCAGCAGCACGTCGAGGAGAAGCCGCTCGTACGCCTCCGGGGACGACTCGGTGAACGAGTCGCCGTATCCGAAGTCCATGTTGACGTCGCGGATCTCCATCTGGCTGCCCGGCACCTTGGCACCGAAACGCAACGTCACGCCCTCGTCCGGCTGGATGCGCATGACGAGCGCGTTCCGGCCGAGGTCGAGGGTGTCGGTCGCGGTGAACGGCAGGTGCGGCGCCTTCCGGAAGCCGAGGGCGATCTCGGTGACCCGGCGGGGGAGACGCTTGCCGGCGCGGAGGTAGAACGGGACGCCGGCCCAGCGACGGCTGTCGATGTCGACACGGAGCGCGGCGAACGTCTCGGTCGTCGAGGTGGCCTTGAACCCCTCCTCCTCGACGTAGCCGACGACGTGACGGCCACCGGTCCACCCGGCCGCGTACCGACCGCGCGCGGTGTGCAGGTCGGGTCGCTTCGGGGGCAGCACCGCCGAGAGGACCTTCTGCTTCTCGCGGCGCAGGTTCGTCGCGTCGAACGAGATCGGCTCGTCCATCGCGGTCAGCGCGAGCAGCTGGAGGAGGTGGTTCTGGATCACGTCGCGTGCCGCGCCGATGCCGTCGTAGTAGCTGGCTCTGCCGCCGACGCCGATGTCCTCGGCCATGGTGATCTGCACGTGGTCGACGTAGTGGTTGTTCCAGACCGGCTCGAACATCTCGTTGGCGAACCTCAAGGCCAGGAGGTTCTGCACGGTCTCCTTGCCCAGGTAGTGGTCGATCCGGAACACCGACTTCGACGGGAAGGCCGTCGACAGCACCTGGTTGAGCTCCTTGGCGCTGGACAGGTCGTGGCCGAAGGGCTTCTCGATGACGACCCGTCGCCACCCGCCCCGGTCGGTGGCGGACAGCCCTGACCGGTTGAGGTTCTGGATCACCGTCTCGAACAGGCCCGGTGGGATGGAGAGATAGAACGCGTGGTTCCCGTTCGTCCCGCGCAGCTGGTCGAGCTCATCGATGGTCGCGGCCAGCTCGGCGTACGAGGACTCCTCGTCGAGGTTGCCCTGGACGAACCTGATCCCTTCACTGAGCTGACGCCACACCTCCTCACGGAACGGGGTCCGGGCGTACTCACGGACGGCCTCGTGGACGCGGGACGCGAAGTCCTCGTCGGCCCACTCGCGGCGCGCGAAGCCGACCAGTCCGAAGCCGGGCGGCAGCAGACCGCGGTTGGCGAGGTCGTAGACCGCGGGCATGAGCTTCTTGCGGGCGAGGTCCCCCGTTACGCCGAACATCACGAGCACGCAGGGGCCGGCGATGCGGGGGAGACGACGATCGTTGGGATCGCGCAGCGGATTCCCGCTGAACCTGTCGTCTGCCACGGTGGTCCTCTCGTTGTCCTTGCCAGGCTACCCAGGGAATTCGGGCTCGGACTAGGAAGAACGGTCTACCCGGAAAGCCTATTCCTCACTCCTGAGCGCCGCGGGTGCTACTCAACACTCACCGGCCCAGCAACCACGGGTCCACAGCTGCGGCGGCGAACACCACAGCGAGGTACGTGTTGGACCAGTGGAACAGCCGCATCGGCTTCGCGCTCGTGTCGTCGGCCCCGCGTCGTGCCCTGTTGAGGAGCAGCACGGCCTCGACGATGAACCATGCGCCGGACACGGCGGCGACGAGCGGATAGAGCCACCCGGTGTGGGCGACAGGCCACAGCACGAGGCTGGTGAGAACCGTGAACACGGTGTACAGGAGGATCCGCCAGGCCACGGCGGGTCGGGTGGCGACGACGGGAAGCATCGGCACCCCGCCGGCCTCGTAGTCCTGCCTGTACCGCCAGGCCAGCGCCCACGTGTGCGGAGGGGTCCAGAAGAAGACGATGAGGAACAGGACCACCGGGGGCCATGCGATGTGGCCCGTCACGGCGGTCCAGCCGATGAGCGGCGGGAAGCAGCCGGC
>DAIEHO010000268.1 GCA_027353565.1 Propionibacteriaceae bacterium | reverse complement strand
GAGTCGGGAGTCTCGAACCTCTCGCTGAGACTGAGGGTGCCGATCACGAAGTACGCCACCGACTCGGCCACGTTCGTACAGAGCCAGCTCAAGGACGTCGGCATCACGGTGACCATCGACCAGCTCGACTTCTCGCGATGGCTGACGGAGGTCTTCACCAACGGCGACTACGACATGACGATCGTGGCCCACGTGGAGCCCCGCGACCTCGTGAAGTGGGCCGACCCCAAGTACTACTGGCACTACGACAACCCCCAGTTCCAGGCCTTGGTGAAGGAGGCGGACGTCGGCTCGACCGATGACTACGTCCGCCTCATGAAGCAGGCGTCGGAGATCCTCGCGAACGACGCGGCCGCCGACTGGCTGTTCCTTCTCCCGAACCTCGTCATCACGACGGTCGATGTCACAGGGGTCGACCAGAACGCGACGTCGCTGAGCTTCGACCTCACGACCATCGCGTCCCGATAGCCTCTCCTGTGTGAACCTGGGGAGGACGGTCGCCGTACGGCTGTTGGTCTTCGCCGCCAGTCTGTTCGTCGCTTCGATGGCGATCTTCCTGGTCGTCAACGCGCTGCCGGGTGACGTCGCCACCGCGATCCTCGGCTTCGGGGCCGATCCCGCATCGGTGGCCGGTCTGCGCGTACGGCTCGGGCTCGACAGGCCGCTGCTGGTCCGCTACCTGTCGTGGGTCGGCGGCATGGCCTCCGGCGACATGGGCCGCTCGTACCTGACGAACGAGTCGGTGACCGCGCTCGTCGCACCTCGGATCGCCGTGACCGCGTGGCTGGTCGCCTTCTCGATGCTCATCGCGCCGCTCGTCGCACTTCCCGTCGGGATGGTCGCTGCGGTGAAACGCCGCAGCTGGCAGGGGGCTGCGGCGTCGACGGTGTCGCAGATCGGCCTGTCCATCCCGGCGTTCTACGCCGGAATCCTGCTGGTCATCGTCTTCGCGGTCGGCTTGCGCTGGCTCCCGGCGAACGGCTACACCGATCTCGTGGACGCGCACGGCCAGTGGCGCCCCGTGGCGTTCGTCCAGCACCTCGTCCTGCCGGTCACCTCGCTCGTCATCGTCCAGGCGTCCGTGCTGACCCGCTACGTGCGGAGCGCCTTCGTGGAGGTGCTGAGCGAGGACTACTTCCGTACGGCCCGTGCCGTCGGCTGGACGCGCTGGCGGGCCCTGTGGCGTCACGGCGTGCGCAACGCGGCGATCTCGGTCGTGACGGTCATCGGGCTCCAGCTCGCCACGCTGCTCGTCGGCGCGATCGTCGTCGAGCAGGTGTTCCGCCTGCCCGGCCTGGGCACGGCGCTGCTGTCGGCCGTCGCCAACCGCGACCTCATCGTCGTCCAGGGCATCGTCATGATCCTCGTCTTCGCGGTGCTCGTCATCAACCTGCTGACGGACCTGAGCTACCTCCTCATCGACCCGCGGCTACGGAACCGTGATGCACGATGAGGCGGGCAGGGCTGTGGATCGGTGTCGTGCTGGTGGCCGCTGTGATCCTCGCGGCACTCGTGTCCCTCGTGTGGACCCCGTACAACCCCTTGCAGGTCCAGCCCACCCAGACGCTGCGTCCGGCCGGCTGGCCTCACCTGCTCGGTACGGACGGGTTCGGCATCGACATCCTGTCCCGGCTGCTCGTGGGCGCCCGCACCACCGTCTACGTGGGTGTGGCCGCCGTGAGCCTCGCCGCGCTCGGAGGCGTCCCGCTCGGGGTCCTCGCCGGGATGCGCGGCGGCTGGGTGTCCGAGATCGTCCTCAGGGTGAGCGACATCCTCTACGCGTTTCCAGCCCTGCTCCTCGCGATCCTGCTCGCCGCCGCGGTCGGCGCCTCGACCGGTACGGCGATGGTCGCCATCGGCATCGCGTCGATCCCGGCGTTCGCCCGGGTCGCGCGCGCCGCGACCCTCATCGTCATGACACAGGACTACATCCTCGCCGCGAGGGCATCAGGGACGTCGCGGTGGACCACCTCAGTCCGTCACGTACTGCCGAACATCGCCGCAGTCCTCGGCGTGCAGGCGTCCGTGTCGTTCGGGATCGCGATCCTCGCCGAGGCGGCGCTCAGCTATCTCGGCCTTGCCACGCCGCCGCCCACCCCGACCTGGGGACGGATGCTGCACGACGCCCAGACCTACATCTTCACCTCGCCCGTCCAGGCATTGTGGCCCGGTCTGGCGATCGCGCTCTCCGTGCTGGGCCTCAACCTCCTCGGCGACGGGCTGCGCGACCACCTCGACCCCCGGTTGCGGGAGGCGGCATGAGCCCTCTGCTCGAGGTGACGGACCTGCGGGTCGCGTTCGGCCGGTCGCACCGAGAGGTCGTCCACGGCATCTCGTTCGCCCTCGAGCCGGGGGAGCGGCTCGGTCTCATCGGCGAGTCGGGTTCGGGGAAGACCGTGACCGCGCTCGCGGTCATGGGGCTCCTCGCCGAGAACGCGTACGTGTCGGGGTCGGTCCGCGTCGGCGGTCGCGAGCTCGTCGGGCTCCGGGACAGAGATCTGGCACCTCTCCGTGGTCAGGCGATGAGCATGGTCTTCCAGGAGCCGATGACTGCCCTCGACCCGACGATGCCTGTGGGACGGCAGGTCGCCGAGGTGCTGCTGCTTCACCAGCATCTCGGGCACGGGGTGGCGCGCGGGCGCGTCATCGAGGTGCTCGCCGAGGTCGGGCTGGAGGACCCAGAGCGGGTGGCCGACGCCTACCCGCACGCGCTCAGCGGTGGGCAGCGGCAGCGGGTCGTCGTGGCCATGGCGCTGATCAACCGCCCCGACCTCGTGATCTGCGACGAGCCGACGACCGCACTCGACGTGACCGTGCAGGCGAAGGTGCTGAACCTCCTCGACGCCGAGCTGGATGCCGTCGGCGCGTCGTGCCTGTTCATCTCCCACGACCTCGCCGTGGTGTCGCAGCTGTGCGAGCGCGTGCTCGTCATGCTCGACGGCGACATCGTGGAGCAGGGCAGCCTCGCCCAGATCTTCAACAGCGCCACGCACCCGTACACCAGGGGCCTCGTGGCGACCGCGCGTCTCGACGCCGTCGAGCCGGGCGAGCGGCTGCCGACGGTGGAGGACTACTACCAGCGCCAGGTCCGACGATGAGCCTGTACGAGGTGTCCCACGTCAGCAGGCGGTACGGGCGGGTGGGCACAGCGGGGTCCGTACTGGCCGTCGACGATGTCAGCCTGTCGGTCGAACCGGGCCAGCGGCTCGGGATCGTGGGGGAGTCCGGGTCAGGCAAGTCGACGCTGGTGCGGATGATGGCCGCGCTGGACGCGCCGACGTCGGGGGAGATCCGGTTCAACGACGAGGTCGTCTCGCGGCGCGCCGAGCGTGACCTCGGCGACCTGCGCTCGTCCGTACAGCTCGTGTTCCAGGACCCACGCTCGTCGTTGAACCCCCGCATGCGGGTCGGAGCGATCGTCACCGAGCCGCTGCGGTCACGGCTCCTCAGGGCCAGCGGCCAGGTGCCTCTCGACCACCGCGCACGGCTCGCGGAGGTGCTCGAGTCCGTGGACCTCCCCATCGAGGTGGCCGACCGGTACCCCCACGAGCTGTCGGGCGGCCAGCGGCAGCGAGTCGCGATCGCGCGGGCCCTGGCACCGAAGCCGCAGGTACTCATCGCCGACGAGCCGGTGTCGGCCCTGGACGTGTCCGTACGCGCACAGGTCCTCAACCTCGTGCGCGACCTGGTGGCCGCACACGGTCTGACGCTCATCATGGTCAGCCACGACCTGACCGTCGTGCGCCACGTGTGCGACTCGGTCGTCGTCATGCGGCACGGACGAGTCGAGGAGCAGGGGCCCAGCGCGCAGGTGTACGGGGAGCCCCGGTCGGCCTACACGCGGGAGCTCCTCGCCTCGATCCCGACGTTCCGCGTGACGTGACTCGTCGCGACGCGGGCTCGCGGCGTGGCAAGATGCTCCGCTGTGAAGGCGCTACTGCTGGAGAACATCCATCCCGACGCCGAGAGGATCCTCACGGAGCGAGGGTACGAGGTCGAGCTGCGGACCGGTGCCCTGTCTCCCGAGGACCTGACGGCCGCGCTTGAGGGGGTCTCCCTCCTCGGCATCCGGTCGGCGACGCATGTCACGGCGGAGGTCATCGCCGCTCACCCGCAGCTGCAGGCAGTGGGCGCGTTCTGCATCGGTACGAACCAGATCGACCTCAATGCCGCCAGTGATGCCGGTCTCGCCGTGTTCAACGCCCCGTTCTCGAACACCCGCAGTGTCGTCGAGCTCGCGCTCGCCGAGATCATCGCCCTCGCTCGGCGACTGATGGACAAGAGCAGCGGCATGCACCAGGGCGTGTGGGACAAGTCCGCCGCGGGCTCGCACGAGGTGCGCGGACGGACGCTGGGCATCGTCGGCTACGGCAACATCGGGTCGCAGCTGTCCGTACTGGCGGAGTCCCTGGGGATGCGCGTCATCTTCTACGACATCGTCGACAAGCTGGCGCTCGGCAACGCGCGCCGCTGCGAGTCCATGGAGGAGCTGTTGGCCGAGGCTGAGGTCGTCTCGCTCCACGTGGACGGGCGACCAGGGAACGCGGGCTTCTTCACAGCGGCCGAGTTCGCGAAGATGAGGCCGCGGTCGTTGTTCCTCAACCTGTGCCGAGGCATGGTCGTCGACCTGGACGCCCTGCGCGAGGCGCTGGTGTCGGGACGGGTCGCCGGCGCGGCCATCGATGTCTTCCCCAACGAGCCCCACGGGAACACCCAGGACTTCGTCAGCCCCCTCCAGGGACTGCCGAACGTCATCCTCACGCCGCACGTGGGCGGCTCGACGCAAGAGGCTCAACGCGACATCGGCAGGTTCGTCGCGACGAAGCTGAGCGACTACGCCTCCCTCGGGTCGACGGTCCTCTCCGTCAACCTGCCTCAGGTCCAGAACACCCCGAGCGGGCAGACCCGGATCCTGCACCTCCACCGCAACGTGCCGGGCGTCCTGGCGAGGCTCAACGCCGTGATCGGCGACCATGACGTCAACATCGCGGGGCAGGTGCTCGGTACGAGAGGCTCGCTCGGCTACGTCATCACCGACCTCGACGACGCCGGTCACACCGAGCTGGTCGCCGAGCTCGGCGCACTCACAGAGACCGTACGAGTGCGCACCGTCTCCCTCTGAAGATCCGGGAGAGAACCTGGCGCGGTCCGGGAGAGAACCTGGCCCGGTCCGGGAGAAGAACCAGCTCCCGAGTTCCTGGTGATCCTTCGTTCCAGTCGGTGATGTGCTCCCTCGAGCGGCGACCTTCCCTCTCCCTTGGGCGCCCAGGGACAGCCAGGTCCTCTCCTGGGGCTGGCTAGGTTCTCCCGGAGAGGGCTGGGTTCTCTCCGGGATGGGGCTAGGTTCTCTCCCGGAGGAGGCTAGGTTCTCTCCGGGATCTGGCTCTCGTCCGGCGGGAGACCTCGGCGGCCGACGATGATGACCGACTCCTCGGTCTCGTCCGGTTCCGCGGCATCCTCCGCGAACTCTGCGAGCAGGTCGAGGACCTCGTCGTGAAGGAGCCCGTTCGTACAGAGCAGGCCCGGACCGACGGGACCGTCAGCGCCGTCGATCGACGTGGCGCGGCCACCCGACTCGCGCACGATCACGTCGAGAGCGGCCATGTCGTGCAGGGCCAGCTCGGGCTCGACGGAGATGTCCACGGCGCCCTCTCCGACGAGCATGTGCGACCAGAAGTCGCCGAACGCACGAGTGCGCCACACCGTACGCATCAGGTCCCCGAACTGGAGCCCGCGCTCCGCGTCGACCCACCCCTTCAGGGACGAGTACGACAGGAACGCGTCGGACAACGAGCTCACGTTCGAGACGCGCATCGCGGTCGGGCTCATGAGCGACTTGCCGGTGAACGCCCCACCGTCCGTACAGGCCCACCAGCGCCGACCGAGCAGAGGGGCGCTGACCACCCCCACCTCGACCTTGTCCTCGACCATCAAGGCGATGAGCGTCGCCCAGGCGGGCACGCCTCGAACGAAGTTGGCCGTACCGTCGATCGGGTCGATGACCCAGCGCCTCGGTCCCCAGCCGGTGTCCTCGCCCTCTTCGCCATGTACGGCGTCGCGCGGTCGGCTCGACGAGAGGGTGCGGCGGATCGCCTCCTCGACCTTGAAGTCGGCGTCGGTGACCTCGGTCAGGTCGGGCTTGTGCTCGACCCTCAGGTCCTGAGCCCGGAACCGCGCCAGCGTGATCGAGTCCGCGTTGTCCGCGAGCACGTGCGCCAGGCGCAGATCGTCGGTGAGTTCCTTGCGAGCAGCCATGCCAGCAGGCTACCGGGGACCATCCGCCGCCTGCGGGACCTCGCGGCCCGGGTCGAGCGTTCCGCTACCTGGTCGAAGGCTCCGGCCCGTAGCTCGGACGGTCGAGGACCTGGATCCGCCGGAACGATGCGAGGCGCTCGGCCTGCAGCGTCCCCTGGGCCACCGCCGCGTCCAGCGCGCACTCCGGCTCCGTGGCCAGGTGCGTACATCCCCTCGGGCAGTCCTCGGTGAGCTCCTCGAGGTCGGAGAAGGACCGCAGTACGTTGCGGGGGTCGACGTGGGACAGGCCGAAGGACCGTACGCCGGGCGTGTCGACGACCCAGCCCGTCCCGCCGGGCAGCTCCAGCGCGATGGCGGCACTCGACGTGTGACGCCCGCGACCTGTGACGTCGTTCACCACACCCGTGGCCCGCCGCGCGCTCGGGATCAACGCGTTGACCAGCGTCGACTTGCCCACCCCGGAGTGGCCCACGAGGACACTGACGTGACCATCGAGGTACGAGCGGAGCTCCGACAGCTCCTGCCCGATCCGCGTCACGACGATGGGCACGCCGAGCGGCCCGTACGCGGCGATGATCTCCGTGGGGTCGTCGAGGTCGGACTTGGTGAGGCACAGCAACGGGGCGATGCCCGCGTCGTACGCGGCGATGAGGATCCGGTCGATCATGCCCATCCGCGGCGGCGGGTCTGCGAGCGCGGTCACGATCACGAGCTGGTCCGCGTTGGCGACGATGGGCCTCTCGTACGGGTCGTCGTCGTCGGCCGTACGTCGCAGGACCGTCACCCGCTCCAACGCCTCGACGATGCGCGCCAAGGTGCCCGGCTCACCGGACGTGTCGCCGTCGAGTCGGACCATGTCACCGACGATGACCGACGTCCGCCCGAGGGAGCGACCCTTCGTGGCGCTGACGGGCCGTCCGTCGATGACGCACCGGTACCTGCCGCGGTCGATCGTGACCACACGCGCCACGTCGAGGGTGGAGTAGTCGGGCCGGTCCTTGGTCCGGGGGCGCGTGTGGCGCGCCGGACGGTCGAAGCCCTTCTGCTCGTCCTCGTACACACTGCCGGTGTTGCCGCGCCGGCTCATCGGAACATGCCCTGCCAGGTCTCGGGGAACTGGGGCATGGTCTTGGACGTGCACGCGATGTCATCCAGCACGATGCCGGGCTGGACGAGGCCGAGCACGGCGCCGGCGTGCGCGAGGCGGTGGTCGGCGTAGCAGTGGAACGTCCCGGCATGCAGTGGAGCCGGCTCGATGTCCAGGCCGTCCGCGGTCTCCACGCAGTGACCGCCCAGGCCGGTGATCTCCGCAGCGAGCGCGGCGAGACGGTCCGTCTCGTGGCCGCGGATGTGGGCGACGCCGCGGATCGTCGACGGCGTGACGGCGAGGCTCGCGAGGGCGGCCGCGACCGGTACGAGCTCTGAGGCGTCGTGGAGGTCGAGGTCGACGCCGTGGATGCGGCCGGCGCCCGAGACGGTGAGGCCTCCGGAGCTGAGTGTCGCCGACGCCCCGAACTCGGTCAGGACGTCGCCGAGGTTCAGCCCGGGCTGGGTCGACGAGCTGGGCCAACCGGCGATCGTCACCGTGCCACCCGTGACGACGGCCGCGGCGAGGAACGGAGCGGCCGTCATGAAGTCGGGCTCGACGGTCTCGGCGATCCCTCTGATCGGCCCGGGCAGGACGACCCAGGTGTCTTCGTCGGGGTGCGTGACCTGGACGCCGCGGGCCCGCAGCCAGTCCACGGTCATGTCGATGTGGCGGCGGCTGGGCACGTCGCCATCCCCTTCGTGCCGTAGCGTCAGGCCCTCCGGGAACCGGGCCGCCGCGAGCAGCAGCCCTGACACGAACTGGCTCGATCCGGTGGCGTCTATCGTCGCGGCGCCCCCACGGACGGGGCCGGTCACCGAGAACGGAAGCACGTCACCGTCGACCTGGGCGCCGAGCTGGCGCAGGCCGTCGAGGATGGGTTGTACGGGACGGGCGCTGGCCCTGTCATCGCCCCTGAACCGTGTCGTCCCGGACGCGAGGGCCGCCACGGGCGGTACGAACCGCATGACCGTCCCGGCGAGGCCGCAGTCGATCTCGGTGGCCGCTCGGACGGGCTTGGCCGGCCTCACCTTCCACGTGAGGTGGTCGGAGTCGTCGATGACGGCACCCAGCGACCGCAACGCGTCGCGCATGAGCTGGGAGTCACGAGCCTCCAACGGGCCGGTGATCGTGCCGGGGCCGCTGGAGATGGCTGCCAGCAGCAGTGCGCGGGCGGTCGCGGACTTGGAACCGGGTACGACGACTCGCGCCCGCAGCGGGCCGGCCGCCACGGGGGCGGCCCAAGGGACGGGCGCGGGCTCGCTCAAGGGAGCGCGTGCTCCAGGCGGCGCTGAGCCCCGACGACCTGGGATCTCGCCTCACCGCCCGCGAGCTTCAGCTCGCGGGTGACCGACTTCTTGGCGACCTTCGCGTCCCTGACGGCGCGCTCGGCGGTCTTCCGGGCCTTCTTGGCGACACCGCGCCCGGTGCGCTTCGCCGATCCCGTGAGGTGCTTCGCCGTACGCTCCGCGTCACCGGCCAGTCGCTGTCGGCGGTCGTCGGCGAGCCAGGCGAGGCTCGGACGGCCCTGCGTGTCGAGCGACGCAAGGATCGCGCCTCCGAGGAGAGCGACGTTGCGCAGCAGGTGCGACTTGGCGATCTCCCGCTCCTCCGCCGTGGAGCTCTTCAGCGGACGGGACGCGATGACGTGGGGGACCATGGACAGTCCGAGAACTCCGGCCCCGAGCCGGCGCCCGATCCCGGTGGCCAGCATGAGACCTCCGACGACCTGAGCCGCGCCCGTGATCCGTACCAGCGTCTTGGTGTCCTCGGGCAGGTAGCCGGCGACGGATGCCGGGGCGACCTTCTGGGCGAGAGGCACGAACGCCTTGGCGAAGGGGTCGGCGTCCGCGACGAGCGGCTCGGGATTCATGACGGCCTTGGCGCCCTGGACCACGAAGAAACTGGCCAACATCGTGCGGCCGGCGAAACGCAGAAGACTCATGGTCCATTACTACCCTTCCCGAGTGCCGCTTACCAATCGGATCGGGTCACAATTCGTGTTCGAGGGTAGATTCACCGGCTATGTGCGGACGGTACGCGGCATCTGCCGACGAGGGCACGCTGCGCGAGATCTTCGAGCTGCAGCAGGTGCTGGAGCTCCCTCCGGCGTCCTGGAACGTCGCGCCG
>DAIEHO010000261.1 GCA_027353565.1 Propionibacteriaceae bacterium | reverse complement strand
ACATTCTCCCAAGTCAGGAGCACTTTCCACGTCCCCCACGCCAGCCAGTCACCCACCAGCATGAAAGCCCGAGGCTAGTGGCATCGCAAGCCGAGTCGGTCCAATCCCATGCACTGATCGAGACTTGGCGGCGACCAGTTGTCAGTCACACTTAGCGGCTGCCTTGACCGATCTTGCGAACCGGTACCGTCTGTTGTAGCCGAGCCTCGTTGCCCGGTCTTTGTGCCCTGCGAGAGAATCGACACCATGGCCCAGTTCACGTCGACCGTCTACCAGAACGAGTTCCTTCCCGACGGTGGCACCGATGTCAACGCGATCGTCACGATCGAGTGTGTCGGTGCGGGCGCGGCCGGGCAGACCGGATCCGGTGCGGCCGGCGAGGTCATCATCGTCGACACGTCCGGATCGATGGGCGAGACGAACATGCGGGCCGCGAAGCAGGCCGCGATGGTCGCCGTCGACGCGATCCTCGACGGAACCTACTTCGCGATCATCGCGGGCAACCACAAGGCCTACCTGGCATACCCGATGGTCCAGACGGGTCCCGGCATGGTGCAGATGAACCCGCAGACGCGTCGCCAGGCCAAGGACGCGATCAGCTTCTTCCGGTCCGACGGCGGTACGGCGATCGGCGCGTGGCTGAACCTCGCCCGTGCACTGTTCGACTCGGTCGGCCCCCTCTCCCAGAAGCATGCGATCCTCCTCACCGACGGCGAGAACCACAACGAGACACCGCAGCAGCTCGACGCCGCGATCCGGAACTGCCTGGGCCAGTTCCAGGCCGACTGCCGCGGCGTCGGTGTCGACTGGAAGGTCGAGGAGATCCGCAAGATCGCGCAGGCGCTGCTCGGCTCGGTCGACATCATCCCTTCCGGCATGGACATGCCCGCAGTGTTCGGCGACCTCATGCACAAGGCGATGGGTCGCGGCGTCGCCGATGCCCAGCTCCGTGTGTGGGTCCCGCAGGGCGCACAGGTGCTGTTCGTGCGGCAGGTGTCCCCCACCGTCGAGGACCTGACGGGCCGTGGAGCGCCGATCAACCCGCTGACGCAGTCGTACCCCACAGGTTCCTGGGGAGACGAGTCCCGCGACTACCACCTGTCCGTACGGCTGCCGGCGAAGGCGGTCGGGCAGGAGCAGCTCGCGGCGCGTGTCCAGCTGAGCCTCGGACCGACGGTCGTCACCCAGGGCCTCGTGAAGGCGCGCTGGTCCAACGACCCGTCCCTCACGACGCGGATCAGCCCTGAGGTCGCCCACTACACCGGTCAGACCGAGCTGGCGACGGCGATCCAGGAGGGTCTGGCGGCGAAGGCCGCCGGTGACGACCGGACGGCGACGACGAAGCTCGGACGCGCCATCCAGCTCGCCGCCCAGACCGGCAACGAGGAAGCCACCTCGAAGCTCCGCAAGGTCGTCGACGTGGAGGACGCGGGTACAGGCACGGTACGCCTCAAGCGGCAGGTCGAGAAGGCCGACGAGATGGCGCTCGACACCGCGTCCACGAAGACGACAAGAATCCGCGGCTGATGGCCGGTATCTGCGAGAACGGTCACCGATCGACCACCGACGACTACTGCGACGTGTGCGGCCTGCCCGTACATCCCGCCCCTTCGGTCGGACGTCCTCCCACGGCTCCTGCGTCGACGACCCAGAGGTGCCCCAACTGTTCCGCGTCCAACCCGGCGGACGCGCTGTTCTGCGAGGCGTGCGGCTACGACTACACGACCGGCACGTTGCCGCGGTCGGACGTCGCCGGGATGCTCGGTCTGCGTCGTGACCCGGCTCCCGTCGGCGCGCTGTCCGTGAACACGCCGGCGGTCGTCCCCGCGGCCTCGGCGACCCCGACGTACTCCGAGCTCTCCTCGGTGGCACCTGTCGCGGTCGCGAGCCCGCTCGACCTCGACGTGCCCGCCGTCACGCCGCTCCTCTCGGCCGGCGAGCCGGGCGTCCCCGTGACCATGCCGGTCGCCAGCGTGGTCGCGGCCGGCGGGGCCGAACCGGCCGGCGAACCCCCATCCGCACCGGCTGCCGGCGCGCCGGGCGCCGACGATCTCGCGGCACCGTCGGCCCCGACTGCGCCGCCGGTGACCGATGACGTGCCTGTCGGCCTGACGCCGCTGGACGACGAGGAGCCGACACGGGGCCGTCCGGCACCGCGCCGCGAGTCCTACGTGGCGGAGATCTGGATCGACCCCGACTGGTACGAGGTGCAGGAGACCGACGAGCCCATGCCGTCCGTCTCTCTGCCCGCGACCGTCGTCCTGGGTGGCGACAACCTCATCGGTCGGGCGTCGGCGAGCCGAAACATCCACCCCGAGGTCGACTGCGGTATCGACTCCGGTGTGAGCCGCCGCCAGGCGAGGCTCTCCACCGACAGCACCCGCTGGTACGTGGAGGACCTCGGCTCCGCGAACGGAACCTTCGTCGGCCCGGCCTCGGGACCACTGCCCACCGCACCGGTCCAGGGGCGGTACGAGCTCGGCCCGGACGACCGCATCTACGTGGGTGCCTGGACGCGCATCGTCGTCCGCAAGGCGTCCAAGGACGAGGTCGACGCGCTCAGCTGAGACCTCGTCGTCACCGCCCTTCGGCCCGTGGCGAACAGAGGCGAGTCCTGAGCGTTCGTTGTGGCACTCTGGCTGCCGGGGCAAGGCAGGTCAGCCGCCCGACGAGGAGGACAGCCGTGGAGATCAAGGTCGGTATTGCGCACGTGAACCGCGAGGTCGCGGTCGAGTCCGAGAGCACCGCCGAAGAGATCCAAGCAGCGCTCACCGAGGCGATCGCCTCCGGCGGGTTCCTCACCCTCGTCGACGACAAGGGCCGCAAGGTCCTCATCCCCGCGGCCGGGATCGCGTACGTCGACCTGGGCTCCGAGCACGTGCGTGCGGTGGGCTTCGGCGCCGTCTAGGCACCGCGTCACCGCTGACACGGCGAGTGGCTGGCCCGCCCCGGGCCCTGCGCACGAGCGGCGGTGGATCCGCCATTCGACGCTCGTCGGCTCGAGGGCAGGCGTCCGGTAGACTGGGCCACGGCGCCGGAACCGGCGCTCGTCGCTGAACACCCCGGTCGACTGACCGGCGCGGTGCAGCGAGGCCCGTTTTCCGGCCTGTGAGGGCCGGCCATCCGTGAGGCACCACACTGACCATCGAGACCGGCTCGACCATGAGCCCAAGCAGCGCACCCGAGAACTTCGTCCACGAGCCCATCGCTGAGGCAGACCCTAGAGTCACCTTCGAGGAGCTCGGGGTCATGCCCGACATCGTCGCGGCACTTGCCGAGATCGGCATCACCCACCCGTTCCCCATCCAGGCCCTGTCGATCCCCATCGCGATCCAGGGCACCGACATGATCGGCCAGGCCCGCACGGGCACGGGCAAGACGCTGGCGTTCGGTATCTCGCTGCTCCAGCGGATCGCCGTACCGGGTCAGCCGGAGTACGAGGAGCTCGAGGCTCCCGGCAAGCCGCAGGCGCTGGTCATGTGCCCCACCCGTGAGCTGGCGCTCCAGGTGACCCGTGACATCGCGATCGCCTCGACGAAGCGCAAGGCGCGCGTCATGACCGTGTACGGCGGTGTCGGCTACGACCCGCAGCTCGACCAGCTGACCGCGGGCGTCGACGTCGTCGTCGGCACCCCCGGCCGGCTCAAGGACCTCGCCGACCGTCGCTCGCTCGACCTCTCACACGTCAAGGTGCTCGTCCTCGACGAGGCTGACGAGATGCTCGACCTCGGCTTCCTGCCGGACGTCGAGAAGCTGATCGCGAGGACCCCGTCCACGCGTCAGACCATGCTCTTCTCCGCGACGATGCCGTCGGCGATCGCTGCCCTGGCCCGTACGCACCTCTCGCATCCGGTGAACATCCGCGCCGAAGCGCACGACGCCCAGGCGACCGTGCCCGACACGACGCAGTTCATCTACCAGGCTCACAACCTCGACAAGCCTGAGATCATCGCCAAGCTGCTCCAGGTCCCGGACGCCGACAAGATCATGGTCTTCTGCAAGACCAAGCGCGGCGTGCAGCGGCTCACCGACGACCTCATCGACCGCGGCTTCGAGGCCACCTGCATCCACGGCGACCTCACCCAGGTCTCGCGGGAGAAGGCGCTCAAGCGCTTCCGCGAGGGCAAGGTCCAGGTCATCGTCGCCACCGACGTCGCGGCTCGCGGCATCGATGTCGCGAACGTCAGCCACGTGGTGAACTTCGAGTGCCCCGACGACGAGAAGACCTACGTGCACCGAATCGGCCGTACGGGTCGCGCCGGCAAGAAGGGCATCGCCGTCACCCTGGTCGACTGGGCCGACGTGACGCGGTGGAAGGTCATCAACCGGATGCTCGACCTGCCGTTCAGCGAGATCGCGGAGTCGTACTCCTCGTCACCTGAGCTCATGGCTGACCTGGGCATCCCCGCAGGTACGAAGGGCCGGATCGTCCCGACCAAGCCCCGCTCGGAGCGCGAGGACCGCGGCGAGCTGCTCGAGCAGCACGGTGACCGCGGCTCGCACGGCCGGGACGGTGGCCGGGGAAGCCGTGACGGCGGCCACGGTGGTCGGGACCGCGACGGCGGCCGTGGCGGCCGGGACCGCGATGGCGGCCAGGAGCGCAGCCGGACCAAGGATGCTGCTTCCGAGTCCGGCGAGGCCAAGCCCCGCCGCGACCGGGTCCGTCGCCGCAACGGCGAGCCGATCGCCGTCGATGCGACGGCCGCCGTGTCAGGCGCGTCAGAGGCCGGCGAGGACGTTGCCTCGAAGTCGCGTCGCCGTCGCCGTCGCCGCACCGGTGGCGACGCCTCCGGCGCCCCGGTGATCGAGGCGGCCTCGCACGCGGAGTGACATCACGTGTGGACGGGTGACCCCACGGGGTCACCCGTTCTGCGTTCCGGACGGAGATGCCTGAGCAGCGCGGACTCCTCGCCAGGCTGATTTGCGGGCGAAGACCAGAGCTCCTCGGTGCCGACGATCATCCGTACGTTCAAGCCTGGC
>DAIEHO010000250.1 GCA_027353565.1 Propionibacteriaceae bacterium | reverse complement strand
GGTCGCGGGGATCGTCACCCGCGGCATCCTACGGCGCGCTGACTGGGGCCGGTCGATATGGACGCCCGATGTTGCTGCCCGTACAGCCCCGGTGTGCTCGGGGGGCGTGGGGCGTGGCTAGCGTCGGCCCATGACTCGTGTCGAACGGTGGGAGCGCCGCAGTGATGTTCCCCTCATCCTCCTGGCCCTAGCCTTCCTCGTCGCCTACGCCGTGCCGGTGATCCATCCCCAGCTCGATCCGGGCGTCGCGACCTTCTTCGCCGTCGTCTCGTGGACGGTCTGGGCGGCGTTCGCCCTGGACTTCGCGATCCGGCTGGCCTTGGCAGAGGACAAGGCCGGCTACGCGCTGAGGCACTGGTACGACGTCGCCCTGATCGCGCTTCCTCTGCTGCGGCCCCTACGGCTGCTCCGCCTGGTGGCCCTCTTCAGGGTGCTCGACAGGTCCTTGGGAGGCACGCTGGCGGGACGCGCGCTCCTCTACGCGGCGGGTGCGGCGACGTTCCCGGTGTTCGTAGGTGCGCTGGCTGTACTCGATGCCGAGCGTGCCGACCCGCACGCCAACATCACGAACCTGGGGGACGCGTTGTGGTGGGCGGCCGCGACCGTCGCGACCGTCGGGTACGGCGACTTCACGCCCGTGACGTTCGAAGGGCGTGTCGTCGCGGTCATCCTCATGGTCGTCGGGATCGGCCTGGTCGGTACCGTCACGGGCGCGACAGCGAGCTGGATGATCGATCGCTCCCGGCGCCAACGTCACCGCGAGGTGGTCTCTGCCGATCCCATGGCCACAGATCCGGCATGAGCTGGCGGCAGCCGGCCCGGCACCCCTTCGCAGCGGCCGTGGCCGCGTCATTCGTGCGGAACCCGGGTTGAACCGGGTTTGTGGTCGCTCTCAGCAGCGTGCGTGACGCGCGGCACGGTTCGACCGGGTATGTCGTCGGAATGGCACCCAGACCCGGGCTCAGAACGACGACAACTCACGTTGAACGCGGCCAGCGCCCGGCGACCTCCCGTATGGCGACAACAGACCCCGGTCGAACTCATCCCGCCGGGCCCGATCCGGAGAGCAGCCTCGGCCGCCTCCTCGTGGCCCCCGCCTCGTCCACCGACACCGTACGACTCGACGGCTCGTCGTCCAGCCGCTGCAGGTCGCCTCGGGCTCCGGTCGACAGGGGCGGCGAGCGTGTCGCGTGAGGCCGGCCGGTCAGTGCAGGGAGCCGTCACCCTCGGTCTCGCGCCATCCGAGGAAGTCGATGGTGAAGCCGGCACGAGTCGGAGCACAGAGGAACGGCCCGGCTGAAGCCTCCGCGCCGGGAGGTGTCGGCGCGACGCGGACGAGGTGGTACGGACCGGCATCAACCCGGGCCCGTACCGTGACCGACTCCTCCGCGCGGGAGATCCGGATGGTGACGACGTGCCCGGACCAGTCCGGGACCGGGCTGGTCGACCAGTCCGAGCGGCCCATCGTGACGACGCCACCGAGCATGTCCACGCCGTCGGAGTGCTCGACGCCGGACTTGATCCAGTGCTCGTCGTCGAACCGTACATAGGCGCCCGCCTGGTCGAACTGCCCCGACAGGGCGCATCGGAAGTCGACCTCGACGGCGCGACCGATGGCGAGCGGCCGCAGCAGGGCGTGCTCGGTGTCGTGCACGAAGCCGTACGAGGTGTGTCGCCAGGCATCAGAGCCTTCCGCTGCGGTGACGCGGAGGATGTCGCCCACGGGCTCGACATGTACGGGAGGGGTGGTCCAGGTGCCGTCCGACCAGGGGATCTGCATGGCGACATCCTGCACCCGCCGAGCGCGCCCGAGAGACAAAGGTGCCCTCCGCGCACCCGGAAGAGCTCTCCTACCCTTGCTGCGTCTCCGCCCTGGGGGAGTTCGGTGAGGTACCGCCGCGCGGAGGACCTGATCCCCAACTCTAGCGACTCGGAGGCGGTTGGCCGAAGTCGGATGCGGCCCTGTACGATCCTCGACGGAGGATTCGCCTAGAGGCCTATGGCGCTCGCTTGGAAAGCGGGTTGGGTGCAAGCCCTCACGAGTTCGAATCTCGTATCCTCCGCCACTGGGAACTGTGCTCTGACTAGGGCATACACCCTTCGGAGGGCTCGATTCCGAGGCCTCGACCCCCGATTTGTGCGTTATCTTTGCGCTATCTTTCGCGGCGGAACCCTCCGTAGAGTGCCCTGGA
>DAIEHO010000236.1 GCA_027353565.1 Propionibacteriaceae bacterium | reverse complement strand
GCCTCGAGGAAGCTCATGTCCTCGGAGACGCCGTCCAGCTGGTAACGCTCGAGGCGGCCCTCGGACTTCGCATTCGCCTGACGCCAGATGTTGAGTGTGATCTTCACTTGTAGCTCCGCTGCTTCAGCTCGATGAACTTGTACACAAGAGGTTCCTTGTGCAGTACGGGCCCGTCGTCGGCTCCGTACTCCCACGCGGCCACATAGGCGAACTCGTCATCGTGACGAAGCGCCTCCCCGTCCTCCGTCTGGCTCTCCGCACGGAAGTGGCCACCGCAGGACTCGCGGCGGTGGAGGGCATCGATGCACATGAGCTCGCCGAGCTCCAGGAAGTCGGCGACACGGCCGGCGCGCTCGAGGGCCTGGTTGAAGTCCTCGTTGACGCCGGTGACGTGCACGTTGGTCCAGAACTCCTCGCGGAGTGCCCGGATCTTCTCGATGGCGATCTGCAGCCCTTCCGCGGTCCGGTACATGCCGCAGTACTCCCACATGATCGTCCCGAGCTCCTTGTGGAAGGAGTCGACGGACCGGTTGCCCTTGATGCTGAGCAACGTGTCGATCCTGCCCTTGACCGATTCCAGCGCCTCGACAGCAGCGGGGTGCGTCGCGTCGATCTTCGGGAACGGAGCTGCCGACAGGTAGTCGTTGATCGTGTTCGGCAGGACGAAGTAGCCGTCGGCCAGTCCCTGCATGAGGGCGGACGCGCCGAGCCGGTTGGCCCCGTGGTCGGAGAAGTTGGCCTCTCCGCACACGTACAGTCCTGGGATCGAGCTCTGCAGGTCGTAGTCGACCCACAGTCCGCCCATCGTGTAGTGGACGGCCGGGTAGATGCGCATCGGCGTCTCGTACGGGTTCTCGCCCGTGATCTGGAGGTACATGTCGAAGAGGTTCCCGTACCGGGACTCGACGGCCTTCTGACCGAGACGGTTGATCGCGTCCGAGAAGTCCAGGTACACGCCGCGACGCACCTCGCGGGGGTTGCCGTCGAGGTCCCTCTCGGCGACGGCGGGGCCGACACCGCGACCCTCGTCGCACATGTTCTTCGCCTGACGCGACGCGATGTCGCGGGGCACCAGGTTGCCGAACGCCGGGTAGATGCGCTCGAGGTAGTAGTCGCGGTCCGCCTCGGGGATCTGGCGGGGGTCCTTGGTGCAGTCCTCGGCCTTCTTGGGCACCCAGATCCGGCCGTCGTTGCGCAGCGACTCGCTCATCAGCGTGAGCTTGGACTGGGTCTCGCCGTGGACGGGGATGCACGTCGGGTGGATCTGCGTGTAGCAGGGGTTCCCGAAGTACGCGCCCTTGCGGTGGGCCCGCCACGTCGCGGTGACGTTGCAGCCCATCGCGTTGGTGGACAGGAAGAACACGTTGCCGTAGCCGCCGGTGGCGAGCACGACCGCGTCGGCGAACCAGGACTCGATGGCTCCGGTGACCATGTTGCGGGTCACGATGCCGCGGGCCTTGCCGTCGGCGACGATCAGTTCGACCATCTCGTGACGGCTGTAGAGCGAGACCGTACCGGCCGCGATCTGGCGCTCGAGGGCCTGGTAGGCGCCGATGAGCAGCTGCTGGCCCGTCTGTCCGCGGGCGTAGAAAGTGCGCTGCACCTGGACGCCGCCGAACGAACGGGTGTCGAGCAGGCCGCCGTACTCGCGGGCGAACGGTACGCCCTGTGCGACGCACTGGTCGATGATGTTGGCGCTGACCTCGGCGAGGCGGTGGACGTTGGTCTCGCGGGCGCGGTAGTCGCCGCCCTTGACCGTGTCGTAGAACAGCCGCTCCACCGAGTCGTTGTCGTTGCGGTAGTTCTTCGCGGCGTTGATGCCACCCTGCGCGGCGATCGAGTGCGCACGACGGGGGCTGTCCTGGTAGCAGAAGTTGAGGACGTTGTAGCCGGCCTCGCCCAGCGTCGCGGCGGCTGCTCCACCGGCAAGGCCCGTACCGACGATGATGACCGTGAGCTTGCGGCGGTTCGCCGGGTTGACGAGCTTGGCCTGGAACTGACGCGTCTTCCACATCTTCTCGATGTCGACGTCAGGCGCCTTCGTGTCCGAGATCTCGTCGCCGAGGCGGTAGAACGCCAAGGCGGGGTCGGTCTCTGCGACGTCGGCCTTCTTGGCTGGGGCGATGGTAGTCACTTGATCCCTCCGAAGAGCACGAAGACGGGCATGACCATGAAGACCGCGAACAGCAGCAGCGACACGACGATCGCCGTGTAGTTGAGGACGCGGCGCGCCTTCGGGCTGGTGTTGGCGCCGAGAGTGGTCATGGCGCTCCAGATCCCGTGCCGGATGTGGATGCACACCGTGCCGACGAACAGCGCGTACAGCACGACCATCCACCACTGCTGGAACGTCGCGACGACTGCCACGTACGGCGTGGCACCCGCGTTGAACCCGGTCCGGAACCACCCGATCGTGAACTGACCGAGGTGGAAGAGCAGGAGCATGAGGAGGATGATGCCGCCCCAGCGCATGGTGCGGGCGGCGAACGTCTGCGACCGGCGGTCCTTGCGCTGATACGAGCCGCGGGCCGCGCGCGAGCGGAGCGTCAGCACGTACGCCGACAGCATGTGCAGCACGATGCAGGCCACCATGAAGACCCGGAAGATCCAGATGAACCAGCCCTTGGGGACGAGCGGGTAGAGGATGTCGCTCTTCAACCACTCTGCGTAGTGGTCGTAGGCCTCGGCTCCGAAGAACGCCTTGAGGTTGCCCCAGGCGTGCATGAGGAGGAAGAAGATCAGGAAGATGCCGGTCACGGCCATCAGTACCTTCATCGCGACCGATGAACGCACTGCTTTCTGGTGATCGGTGAGTGTTTGAGTCGCCACGGTGGTCACTTTAACCTGGCTGGACCCTGGTGAGGACCACCGCCCCGCATGAAGTCCTGCGGGCCGGATGGTGTAGTGATTGCGGGATCGGTGTCCCGGATCCACGTCAGACGGTCGGTCGTTGCCGGTCGCTCGTGAGCCGCTCAGCCTGCTCGCGGCGCCAGGCGGAGATCTTGGCGTGGTGGCCGGACAGCAGCACGTCCGGGACGCTCAGGCCGCGCCACTCGAGCGGCTTGGTGAAGACCGGGTACTCGAGGAGCCCGTCAAGGTCCGGGGAGTGCGACTCCTCGACCAGCGACTCGGGGTTCCCGATCACCCCCGGCAGGAGCCGGACGACCGACTCGATGATCGCGAGCGCCGCGACCTCTCCCCCGTTCAGCACGTAGTCGCCCAGCGAGATCTCCTGGGTGTCCACGCGGTCGCGGTAGTACGCCATCACTCGAGCGTCGATGCCCTCGTACCGTCCGCACGCGAACACGAGCCGCTTCCTCGTCGCGAGCGAGGCGGCGACCGCCTGCGTGTACGGGACGCCCGAGGGTGTCGGTACGACGAGCGTGGTGTCGGCCGTGTCGTCCCCGAGCACGTCGTCGAGCGCCTCGCCCCAGGGCTCGGGCTTCATGACCATGCCGGCGCCGCCGCCGTACGGGGTGTCGTCGACGGTCCGGTGCCGGTCGTGGGTCCAGTCGCGAAGGTCATGGACACGCAGGCCGACAAGGCCTGACGTGATGGCTTTGCCGACCAGGGACAGGGACAGCGGTGACAGGTACTCGGGGAAGATCGAGACGACGTCGAGACGCAGCAAGGGCGTCGGCAACGGGGTCATGCCTCGGGGAGGTCGGCGAGGAGGAGGTCCGCGGCGGCGGACAGCTGAGCCGTCCCGGCCGCCAGGTCCACGAGGGGTACGAGATCGGCGACGAACGGTACGAGCCGCTCCCCGGCTTCGGTCGCCACCGCGAGCAGGTCCTGAGACGGGAGGTGGATCACCTCGGTGACGGATCCCACGTCCGTCCCGGCAGCGTCGAGGACGCGAAGGCCGCGAAGCTGCCTGTCGTAGTACTCCTCGGGGTCGTCGCCGCCTGGTCTCTCGTGGGCGTCGACGAACGCCGTCAGGACGCGTCCTCGCAGTCCTTCGGCAGCCGTACGGTCGGGGGCTTCGACGAAGCGTACGACCAGGCGTCCGGCGGCACCGTCGCGCATCGCGGCGACGGTCAGCGTGGACGCGGAGCCTTCGGTACCGAGCACCGCACCGGGCGCGAAGCGAACCTCGGGCTCGTCGGTGCGCAGGTCGACCGCCACGTCGCCGCGGAGGCCGTGTGCCCGGCCAACCACCCCCACGACGACCTCGACGAGGTCGCCCGGGGGTGTGCGGCCGGGATCAGCGGTAGTGGCCACCGGTGCGGCCTGGACGGCGGTCGACGTCGACGAAGTCCACGCGCACCTGCTCGCGCCCACCGAGGGCGCTCACGACGGTGCGAAGGGCTGTCGCCGTACGACCCTGCCGGCCGATGACCTTGCCGACATCCTCGGGATGGACTCGTACTTCGAGCATCCGGCCACGGCGGAGGTCGAGGTCCTTGACGACGACGTCGTCAGGGTTCGACACGATGCCGCGCACCAGGTGCTCGAGAGCCTCCGCGAGCACGTCAGGCCTGCTCGACCGCATCGTCGCTGCCCGCGACGGGCTCGTCGGCCGGGGCCTCGGGCTCTGCAGCAGCCTTGGCCTTGCGGCTCGGCTTGGAGATGGCCTCAGTGGTCGAGGCACCGTCACCCTCGGCCAGCGCCTTGTTGAAGGCCGCCGTCTTGTCCTTGGGCTCGGGCTGCGGGTCGATGCCCGACGGCGAGGTGTCGCCGGTGAACTTCTGCCAGTCGCCGGAGCGCTTGAACAGAGCGACGACGGCCTCGGTCGGCTGGGCGCCGACACCTAGCCAGTACTGGGCCCGCTCCGAGTTGACGCGGATGACCGACGGGTCGTTCTTCGGGTGGTAGAGCCCGATCTCCTCGATCGCCCGGCCGTCGCGCTTGGCGCGGGCGTCCATGACGACGATGCGGTAGTGAGGCGAGCGGATCTTGCCGAGCCGCTTCAGTCGGATCTTGACAGCCACGTGTGTGGTTCTCCTGTGCGTACATGCCTGGAC
>DAIEHO010000222.1 GCA_027353565.1 Propionibacteriaceae bacterium | reverse complement strand
GACCCGTCTGCACGCCGAGATCGACGCGTATGCCGCTGGGTACGAGCCGTCCCTCTGACCTGTGCCCGCCGGGCGGCCGAGGCAGGGCGATCGCTCGCGCTGCGTCCATGCCCGGCCGGGTCGTGGCTGACCCGCTTGCGGGGTCGTGTTGACTGTCGGCATGAGCCGCGCAGTCCAGGCATGGTCCCTTCATCGCACCCTCGGCCGTTTCGTCTCCGAGCACGCGAACCCGCCCGGTGACACCGGATGGACACCGAGCGTCCCGGACAGGTCGGCCCTCACACTGCTCGACCTGCCCGCCGAGCTCGCCGCTCGCGGGTACGACACCGTGCAGCTGTGCCACTTCCAGCTGCCGCGTCGCGACGCGTCGTACCTGGACGAGCTGCGCTCCGCGCTCCGCGACGCCCACGTCACGCTCGATGCCCTGCTGGTCGATGCGGGTGACCTGGTCCACCCGACCGACGCGGACGCGCACGAGACCTGGATCGCCGGCTGGCTGGATGACGCCGGCCGCCTCGGTGCCGCACGTGGGCGGGTCGTCGCCGGCGAAGCCGCCCCCACGCCGGAGCTCATCGCCGCCAGCGGCCGGCGACTCCGCCGCCTCGCCGCGGACTCGCCCGTCCGGGTCGTGACGGAGAACTGGAAAGCCCTGCTGCCCACCGCCGCGGCCGTCCACAGCCTGCTCGACGCGGCGGGCGGCCAGGTCGGGCTGCTGGTCGACCTGGCCAACTGGAACGGGGCCGACCTCGAGGCGGAGCTCGCCGCCATCGCCGGGATGGCCGAGACCTGCCATGCGAAGTGCCGCAGCGCCGCCGACGGCACCCTGCACGTCGACGGGTACAGACGAGCACTCGCGGCAGTCGTCGAGGCAGGGTTCGACGGGCCGCTGGCCCTCGTCTACGACGGTCCCGACCCCGACGAGTGGGCCGGGCTGGCCGCCTGTCAGGAGATCGTGGACGAGTTCCGGAGCCGGGTCGCCTAGGGCGGTCCGACGCGTCCGGTACGGCGCCTCAGCCCTGGAGCGAGGCGACGAGGTCCTCGGTGAGCTCGTCGAGAGAGCCGAGCACGGCCCCGCACAGGGCGAGCGTGTCCTCGGCGGGCGGGTGGAATCCTGGCGGTACGCAGACGACCGCCATCCCGGCGGCGTGCGCCGACCGTACGCCGTTCGTCGAGTCCTCGACCGCGACCGACCTCGTGGCATCGACGCCCAGCAGCTCGCACGCCTTGAGGTAGCCGTCCGGGAATGGCTTGCCGCGCGGCACCTCCTCGGTCGAGACCGTCACCGTGAGTGCGTCGGCGAGGTCGAGCCGGGCCACGACGAGGTCGATCAGCGGCCGCGGCGATGAGGACGCGATCGCTGTCGGAACCAGCCCCGCCATCCGTCGTACCGCCTCCACGGCCCCCGGCAGAACCGGGAGGCCGCCGCCCGCGTACTCGCCGGCCATCCCGTCGATGACGCGCTGCGCGACCTCTTCCCACGTTCCGGGGAAGCCGACCACGTCCGTCATGTGCTCGGCCCACTCCTGGGTCGAGAGACCCATCATGATCGGGGTCGAGCTCTCGGGCCACGACAGTCCGTCCTCGGCAGCCAAGCGGCGTCTGACCTTGTCCCAGATGGGTTCGGTCTCGATCAGGATGCCGTCCATGTCGAAGACCACCGCGGCGGGAAGGGTCAAGGGGTTCTCCTCGGGGGTGTCACAGGATGTACGCGAAGACGTCGACCACCATGTGCGTCGAACCCCACGAACCGTTGAAGAGCGAAGCCTGGCCGTTCGTCAGACCCACGGTGGCGAGGTTCGGCACGACCTGGCCCCCCACGAAGTTGACGTTCGACACGAGAGGCAGGCTCGCTTGCGTCGGGTAGGCAGCGACCCACCCGGCTGTCTGCGGGTCGGTCACGGTGAAGTTCATGAACACCCCGGACGCCGTCGCCGGGATGGCTCCGCCGGCCACCGTCACGACGACGCCGGTCCTCGCCGCGACCGGCCCCTGTGCGCCGAGACCGATGCGCGTGTCGACGATCCGGATCGGCGAGACGGGAACCACGGCTCCGGCAGCGGTCGGGGTGGCGCCGGCGACCACGTAGCCCTGGATGTCGACGACCACCTGGACCGAGCCACCGAGGTTGGCGTTCTGGATCGAGATCGACCCGTTCGCCCCCACCTTGACGAGGACGAGGTTGGGCACCGTCAGGCCGGCCACGAAGTTCACGTTCGACGTGGCGGGGACGACCTCACCAGCGGGGTACACGGTCAGGTAGCCGCTGGCGGTCGGTCCCGTGACCGTCACGTTGGCGAAGACGGCCCTGGCGCCGTCGGGAACCCCGGCGGCACCGGTGACCGGCAGCGTGAGCACCCCGCCCGAGCCGAGCGCGGAGTGCTGCCGCGTGTCCCACAGCCTCGTCGGCGCCACCGGTACGACCGCTCCGGGCTCGGTCGCCGTGCCGCCCGCGACGAACGACTGGACATCGACCACGAGCTGGACGGACGCGCCCGGAACCAGCATCACGTACAGCGCGATCGCTCCGTCGGCGCCCACCGGCACCATGGCGAGGTTGGCGGACACCACGCCGGCGGCGAAGTTCCCGTTCGAGGTCGCAGGTCGCGAGCTGCCGGACGCGTACGCCGTGACGAAGCCGGGCGACGTCGCATCCGTCACCGTGATGTTCACGAGGACGGCCGACGCCGTGCTGGCGACACCCGCGACGCCGGCCACCGGGAGCGTGACGACCTGCCCGTTGTAGAGCGGACCGCTCGTCCCCCCCAGCCCGCTGCGCGTGTCGAGCAACCGGGACGGCGTGAGCGAGACGACCATCCCCGGGTGTGGCGGCTCGACCGGCACGACGGCGGGGCTGGTCCCCGAGACGTTGTAGAAGCCGTCTCCGCTGCCCGCCACAGTCACTGTGAGCGACTGGCCCAGGTCGACGGGGGTCGTCAGGTAGGTCGCTGCGGTGGCGGTGGGGATCGCCACGCCGTTGCGGTACCACTGGTAAGTCAGCGTGGTCGGCATCGGGGTCCAGTGCGGTGTGGCCGTCAGCGTCAGGCCGACGTTCGTCGACCCGGTGATCGTCGGAACCGACCCCGTGTACGTGCCGGTCACCTGCAGCAGCTTGTTGGGCGACTGCTGAGCGGTTCGGCTCTGTTGGGTGACGAGGCCGGACGCGGCGCGGCTCACGAGCGCGGCGCTGACCTGTTGGGGAGTCCACGTCGGATGGTCGTGCAGAACGAGGGCCGCGGCGGCTGTGGTCAACGGTGCCGAGAAGGACGTCCCTGAACCGGTGCTGATCGTGGTCGTGCTGGTGGTGCTCATCCCCGCGACGTACACGTTCTGGCCCGGCGCGTACAGGTCGACGCAGGAGCCGTAGTTGGTCCACTTCGTCTCCGTGAACGTCTTGTCCACCGCGGCCACCGTGATCGCAGCGGGGATGAACGCGGGGCTCTCGGTGCAGGCGTCGACGCCGTTGCCGCTGGAGTCTCCGTTGCCGGCGGCTGCGACGACGGTGACGCCGGAGGTGATGAGGCCCTGGATCGCGTCCTGGAGGGACGTGTCGCCCGGGGACAGCTGCGAGATCGAGACGCCGAAGCTGAGGTTCGCCACGGCGGGCGCTCCCGGCGGACGGTTCGCCGCGATCCAGTCCGCCGCCTGGATGATGTCGGACTCGGATCCGGTACCGGTGCAGTCGAGGACCTTCAGCGGCACCAGCGTCACGCCCTTGGCCGCACCGAGCGTGGCGCCGGCGATCAGGCTCGACACGGCCGTCCCGTGCCCGTCGCAGTCCACCGGGTCGGTCGAGGTGTCGCCGGTCACGAAGTCGTACCCGGGGGCGACGTTGGCACTGGCGAACTCGGCATGGTTGCGCTGGATGCCCGAGTCGAGCACGTACGTGGTCACCCCGGAGCCGTCGTTCGGGTAGGTGTACGACGTGTCGAGCACCGTGGTCGGGCTGTCGAGCACGTCGAGGTCCCACGGCGCGCTCGTCTCCGTGGCGGTGGTGGTCACGACCGCGTCCTTGTGGACGGCCTTGACGTAGGGGCTGCCCTGCAGCGCCCGCGCCTGCGCCGCGTTGAGGGTGGCGATGCCGCCCTGGAAGACCTTGTGGACGACCTTCGCGTGGCTGCCCATCAGCTTCGTGACCATCGTGTCCGCGGAGACGCCCGGCTCGAGCTGGACGATGTACGTGGCTGTGGTGGTGTCCGCGTATGCCGGAGTCGGGAGCGCCGTGAATCCTGCGAAGGTGACCAGAGCCGACAGAGCGACGACGCTCCGACGTAGGCGCATGCGCGTCTCCTTCGTTAGGGCTCCGGCCCCATCTTGGCGGGACTCACCACCTGTGCCCTCGAAGGTGAGACGACGTTCACCTGCAGGGGCCGTGGGGAGAGTACCCCAGGGCCCCGGTGACGCTCACGAATCGACCCCTTATGTGGACTTCACCCTGAGGGTTGAGATCTGGAACGGATGCAGCCGGAGACGTACCCCGGAGCCTGTCTGCTCGACATCTGTCAGCGTCTCGGACTCGCCGTCGAGACGCTCGAGCAGGTTCACGACCCGCGTCTCCCCGTGCTCGAAACCGAAGCCCAGCTCTGTGGTGGCACGGGCGCCGCGCGACTCGTACACGCGCACGATCACGTCGCCCGACCGGTCGTCCGCGAGCTTCACCGCGCTCACGACGACGTCCGGGTTGGAGCTCGTGACGACGGGGGCGAAGGGTGCGCCGACGATGCGGGTCGGCAGCGCCTTCGCGTAGCCCTCGCGGGTCGCGTCGCCGATGTCGCCCACGACCAGGGAGCACTCGAACGTGTGCCTGCCCTCGTCGGCCTGAGGGTCCGGGTAGAGCGGCCCACGCACCAGCGACATCCGCAGGATCGTCGGCAACGACCCCCGCGAGTCGCCGGTCGGCGGATGCGAGATGTCGTGCCCGTACGTGCCCTTGTTGACCAGTGCGACGCCGTAGTGACCCTCGGCCACATGCACCCAGCGCTGGGCGGCGGTCTCGAACTTGGCCGCGTCCCAGCTGGTGTTCTGGTGGGTCGGGCGCGTCACGTGGCCGAACTGGATCTCGCTCGTCGACGTGGTCGCGTGCAGGTCCAGCGGGAACGCCAGCTTCAGCAGCCGCTCCCGCTCGTGCCAGTCGACCTCGGTGGTGATGTCTATGCGCGGGCTGTCCGGGTCGAGCCGCACGCGCTGTGTCGCCGTGGACGAGTCGAAGCTCCGGCGCACGACCACCTCGTCGCCCTCGACGGTGATGTCGTCGAGGTCGGTCAGGTCCGTGCGCGTGTGGCGGTAGTACTCGTCGATGTCCCACGCC
>DAIEHO010000134.1 GCA_027353565.1 Propionibacteriaceae bacterium | reverse complement strand
AACATCGCCATCCAGTTCTGCGGCACGAAGAAGTCCCTCGCGACGGGCCTGCCGATGGCTCAGGTGCTGTTCGCCGGTTCCGCCGTCGGGCTGATCGTGCTGCCGCTCATGGTCTTCCACCAGGCGCAGCTCATGGCGTGCTCGGTCATCGCCCAGCGCTACGCGCGGGCCGGGGAGCGTGCGGGCGAACCTGCGGCGCAGGCGTAGGCCGTTCGATGGGCCGCACCTGGCGGATCGGGGAGGTCGCCGACCGGACGGGCCTGACCCGTCGGACGCTGCGGCACTACGACGACCTCGGCCTGCTCGTGCCGGCGACGCGGAGCAGCGGCGACTACCGGCTCTATGACGAGAGCGACCTGCTCCGGCTCCTGCAGATCCAGAACCTCAAGTCCCTGGGGCTGAGCCTGCCGGAGATCGCTGCGGCACTCGCCGACCCGGACCTCGACGCCGGCTCCACCCTGCGCTCGCACCTCATGGCGCTCGAGGAGTCGCTCGAGGCCCAGCATCGCCTGATCGATCGCCTGCGGACGCTTGCCGCCAGCGAGGACCGCAGCTGGGAGGACGTGCTCACTGCGATCGCCATGACGCAGGCGCTCGCGCACCCCGACCCGATCGTACGGATCCGAGCGGCGCTCAACCCCTCCGCCGCGACCACCGTCGACCTCGTACGGTCGATGCGCGACGAGCGCGACCAGGCTGTACGCGAGGTGCTGATGTGGTCCGTCGCCCAGCACAGCGACGCCGTCGAGGCGGCCGTCGAGGGGCTGCAGGATCCCGACCCGGAGCTGCGCGGCCTCTTCGTACGGCTCCTGGCCAAGCGTCGCGCTCTCACCGCGGCCCCGGCCATCGCCGCGCTGCTGAACGACTCCGACCCACTCGTCGTGAGCGCTGTCGTGCAGGCGCTCGGCCAGCTGCGGGACCCATCGACCATCCCCGCCCTCGTTCGGCTGCTCGACTCCGAGCCCGTACCGTTGCCCGCCCTCGTCGACACGCTGGCCGCGTTCGGCGCGGAGGCGCTCGACGCACTCACCGAGCCGCTGGCCTCACCCGGACGCGCGGCTCGCCTCGCCGCTGTGGAGATCCTCGGCCGGATCGGCGGCGCCTCACCGACCGAGCTCGGTCCCCGCTGCGCCGAGCTGGTGGCACCCCTCGTGGACGCGGACGACCCTCAGCTTCGGCTCACGGCCGTGCTGGCACTCGGTGGGATCGGAGCCGCCGGACGTCCCGGGATCGAACGGGCACAAGGCCACGGGGACGTCGCGGCGGTGGCGCGCAGACTGCTGCTTGACCTTCACATCACGTGAACCTTTACGGTCGTGCCATGACATTGCTGAGCTACCTGCGCGAGGACCTCGTGCGCCTGATGAAGCGCCGCGAGAAAGTGGGCCTGAGGGCCGTGAGGGACGCCATCAGCGCGATCCAGAACGCGGAGACCACGTACGTGACCGTTCCCGAGACGTCAGGCATGACCGGCAACGGCTTCGTCGCCGGCGCCGTGCCCTTCGGTCATGCCGAGCGGAACGTCCACGACCTCACGGACACCCAGATGATGGAGCTCGCGCGGGCAGAGGTGTTCCGGCGCCTCGACGAGGCCGCCCGCTACCGCGCGCTCGGCGACATCGACCGTGCACTGATGCTCAAGGCCGAGGCCTTGTCGCTCGCCGACCGCCTCGACACGTATGCAGGCTGATCAGACGCTGTCCGACGGGCGGCCGCTCGGGGCTCCGGGAGCGGCTCGGCGGACCCGTAGAGCCACCTCGCCGGCGACCGCCGCGACGACGAACACGAGGAGCTGTACGTACCAGGCGTGCGGCACGACCAGTGCGCTCAGTGCAGCGACGAGGGCAGCGACGGCAAGGACGGCAACTGTCCGGTCCCTGCGGAGGAGCTCAAGGGCACTGATCATGACAGCGAGGATGAGCCACAGGAGTGCGAGGTGCTGGCCCAGGTAGTCGGTGAGGTTCATGGACATGGCGCTCAGCCTTCCGTTCGCCGAGCCGCCGGGACGGACCTGGCCGCCCACCGGTCGTCGTGCTCGGTCACCTGCAGCCTCATGCCGAACGTCCTGGAGAGGTTCTCGTTGGTCAGCGTGTCCCGGAGCGGCCCGGCGGCGACGACCTTCCCGCCGCGGAGAAGCAGCAGATGGGTGATGCCCGAGGGGATCTCCTCGACGTGGTGGGTCACCATGATCGAGGTCGGGGCCGTCGGGTCGTCGGCGAGGGCGGTCAGTGTCTCGAGTAGGGCCTCGCGACCTGCCAGGTCCAGCCCGGCCCCCGGCTCGTCAAGCAGGAGCAGCTCGGGATCGGTCATGAGGGCGCGGGCAATCTGGACGCGCTTGCGCTCTCCTTCGCTGAGCGTTCCGAACGTCCGGTCTGCCATGTTGTCGACCTGGAGCAGCGACATGAGGTCGGAGGCACGGCCGAAGTCCTGGTCGTCGTACTGCTCGCGCCACCGTCCCACCACGCCGTAGGACGCGCTGACGACGAGGTCGGAGACCCTCTCCTCGTACGGCACCTGCTCGGCCAACGCGGACGACGCCAGCCCGATCCGCGGTCGCAGCTCGAACACGTCGACCGCACCGAGAGTCTCGCCCAGGAGCTCGACGATCCCGGCGGTCGGGTGCATCTGCGTCGACAGCACCTTCAGCAGGGTCGTCTTCCCGGCGCCGTTAGGGCCGATGATCACCCAACGCTCGCCCTCGTTGACCACGAGGTCGACGTTGTCGAGGAGCAGCGAGGTGCCCCGACGCACGGTCACGCCCGCGATCTCGACAACTGCCGTCATGAGTGCAAAACCTACCCTTCGCTCCTGATGGTCCCGTAGCTCAGGCGCCCGTGGCGTGGACGCCACCATCGACGTGGACGATCTCGCCCGTCGTCTTCGGGAACCAGTCGCTGAGCAGGGCGACGACAGCCATGGCTGTCGGTACGGGGTCCTTCTGGTCCCATCCCAGCGACGAGCGGGTGTTCCAGACGTTGTCGAGCTCATTGGCGCCGGGGATCGCCTTCTTCGCGAGGGTGTCGATCGGCCCGGCCGAGACCAGGTTGGACCGGATGTCGAACTCTCCGAGGTAGCGCGCGAGGTAGCGGGACGTGGACTCGAGCGCCGCCTTGGCGACCCCCATCCAGTCGTACATCGGCCAGGTGATCGACCCGTCGAACGTGAGGCCCACGACCGAGGCGCCCGGCTGGAGGACGGGACGCGCGGCACGTACGAGGGACGCCATCGAGTAGGCCGACACGTGCAGGGCCGTACCGACGTCCTCCCAGGGCGTGTCGAGGAAGTGACCGCCGAGCGCCGTCTCCGGGTTCGCGTACGCCACCGAGTGCACGAGCCCGTCGAGCCCGTCCACGTGCTCGCGCACGAGGTCGGGCAGGGCCGCCAGGTGCTCCGGGTTGGTGACGTCGATCTCGAGAACGGGCGGTACGGGATCGAGCTTGGCGACGACGCGCCGCGTGAGGCTCAGCGCCCGGCCGAAGTTCGACACGAGCACGGTTGCGCCCTCGCGCTGCGCCAGCTGAGCCACCGCGTAGGCGATCGACGTGTTGAGCGTCACACCCGCGACGAGGATGCGCTTGCCTTCGAGAATGCCCATCAGGTTCCTCTCTAGTGACCCATGCCGAGGCCGCCGTCGACGGGCAGCACGGCACCGGAGATGTAGCCGGCGCCGTCCGAGACCAGGAACTCGACCGCCGAGGCGACGTCGTCCGTGGACCCCAGACGGGCGGCCGGGATGCGTTTCTCGTACGACTCGATGGTCGCCCGGTCGAGGGCCGCCGTCATGTCGGTCTCGATGAAGCCGGGAGCGACCACGTTGGCGGTGATGCCGCGGCCGCCGAGCTCCCTCGTCAGTGACCGGGCAAGCCCGACGAGGCCCGCCTTGCTCGCGGCGTAGTTGACCTGGCCGGCCGACCCGAGGAGCGCGACGACCGAGGACACGAACACGATCCGTCCGTACCGGCCCTTGACCATTGCCCTGCTCGCCCGTCGCGCCAGCTTGAACGACGCGGTGAGGTTCGTGGCGATGACGGAGTCCCAGGCGTCGTCGCTCATGCGCATGAGAAGGCCGTCGGCGGTGATGCCTGCGTTGCAGACGAGGACCTCGACCGGCCCGTGCGCCTGTTCGGCGGCGACGAACGCAGCCTCGAGCTGCTCCGCGTCGGTGATGTCGGCGTTCACGCCGAGGACGCCGTCCGGCACTCCGCCGGACCGGTACGTGCCCGTCACGGCATAGCCCGACGCAGCGAGCCTGGAGGCGATGGAGCGGCCGATGCCTTTGCTCGCGCCCGTGACGAGCGCGCTTCGTGGTGTTCCGGTCACAGGGAGCAACTTAGCGTCCTCCCTGCATCCGGGCTTGGTTCCGCGCCGCGACGTAGGGTGTACGCGTGCCGCAGCCGGAACAAGTCAGCATCACCGATGCGCGCCTGAGCGCGTCGGAGGATCTCGACAGGCGCCAGCGTCGCTACCTGTGGACGATGCTCTTCCGCGTCATCTGTTTCATCCTGATGATCGTCGTCCCGGGCTGGTGGCGGCTCGTCGCCCTCCTGGGTGCCGTCTTCCTGCCCGCCGCCGCCGT
>DAIEHO010000197.1 GCA_027353565.1 Propionibacteriaceae bacterium | reverse complement strand
GCCGGCGTCGGCGGCGCCTTCGTAGCTTCGCCGAGGGCGATCCGGCGGTACGCCGCCGAACCAAACAAGCGTTGGTATTGACCAACCAGATGGTCCGTGAAATGCTCCTGGCGTCGCGACAGGCAGCCACGTCGTCGAGCGGGCGAGGATGGGCGCACAGAACCGGCACATCTGCGGACCACACCACTACCACTCCACGTCGAGGAGCCTTCATGACTGATCTGTCCACCGGCCCCTTCCCGAAGGGCTTCCTCTGGGGTGCCGCCAGTGCCGGGCATCAGGTCGAGGGAGGCAACACTGACTCTGACCTCTGGCTGCTCGAGAACGTTGCCGGGTCGATCTTCGCCGAGCCGTCGGGCGATGCGTGCGACCACTACCACCGCTACGCCGACGACATCGCCCTGGTGGCGAGCTTCGGCCTGAACACGTTCCGTACCTCCGTCGAATGGTCCCGAATCGAGCCCGCGGAGGGTCGCTTCGACCGCGAGGCGATCGCTCACTACCGGGACGTTCTGGAGACGTGTCACCGGTACGGAATCGCGCCCATGGTCACCTACCACCACTTCACCTCACCACTGTGGCTGCTCGCTGACGGCGGCTGGGAGAACCCGCGGACCCCGGAGCTGTTCGCGCGCTATGCCGAAGTGGTCACCGCCGAACTGGGGGACCTCTTCGACGTGGCCTGCACGCTGAACGAGCCCAACCTCCCGTTCCTGCTGGGCGCGCTCGGGCTCGGCGCCAAGACCCCCGGGGACCGCCGGCACATCCCGATGTTCGTCAATGCGGCCGCGGAGCTGGGCGTCGATCCCGCCATCATCGCGCCGTTCCAGTTCAGCGCCACGCAGGCTGGGTACGACGTCAAGCTCGCGGCGCATCGGCTGGGGAGGGACGCGATCAAGTCCGTACGTCACGAGATCGCGGTGGGCTGGACACTGGCAAACTCCGACATCCAAGCGGCGCCTGGGGGTGAGCAGTACGCCACGACGCTGCGTCACGACATCAACGAGCGGTTCCTCGAGGCATCCCGCGGTGACGACTTCGTCGGAGTCCAGACGTACGGACGGCACGCGTTCGATGAAGACGGGGCGCTGATGAAGGCCACTGAGGGCGTGCCGGTGAACCAGATGGGCGACGAGATCTACCCCCAGGGGTTGAGCTCGACGATCCGCGAGGCGGCCCGGGTCGCCGGCGTGCCGGTGTACGTGACCGAGAACGGGCTGGCCACCACCGATGACGCCCAGCGCGTGCAGTTCCTCGAAGACTCGGTGGACGTGGTGGCCGACTGCATCGCTGACGGGGTCGACGTCCGCGGGTACATCGTCTGGACTCTGCTGGACAACTTCGAATGGATCTTCGGGTACGAACCAAAGTTTGGACTCGTCGCCGTCGACCGTGCCACACAGGGGAGAACGCCTAAGCCGAGCGCGTACCGGCTGGGCGAGCTCGCCCGGCTTTACACGTCGTGAGGTCTTCCCGGACGCCGCCGCATGCCCATTCCGAAGGCTGACGCGTCAACTCTCATGTCACTGCTCAGTTCTCCGGAGCTGGGGCAATGCTGGCGGGTCTCAGCGCTGTTGCCCGGTGAGGTCCAGTTTCACGTACGGGGCGAACGAGGCGCGGATCGTACCGACCCTGTCGACCTCGTCGGGCGCGAGGAGCCATTGGAGGTTCACGCCGTCCCGCAGGGCTGACACGTTGACGGCCGCCTGGGCGGGGGTGATCGGCCAGCCGCAGTACAGGCCGCGCCGGTCGAGGTCCTCGAAGGCCGCCTGGAGGTGTGACCTCACCTGGCCGAACCAGCGCGTGAAGTATCCGTGAGCGGGGTTCGCCGCATCGAGGGCCTCGGCAGACAGGACGCAGAACAGGCGCAGCACCTCAGGCTCGGCCTCGTCGCGCTTAGCGACCGCGACCAGTCCTCGGACGAACGTCTCGCCGTCGCCAGTCTCGAGGCCGAACTCGTCGGCGATGGTGCCGAGCCTGGCGTCCAGCACGGCTTCGAGCAGGGCGACCTTGTCGGGGAAGTAGTGGAGGAGGCCGGCAGGCGACAAGCCCACGCCGGCGGCGACGTCGCGCAGGGAGGTGCCGTTGAAGCCGCGGGCCGCAAACATGCGCCCGGCCACCTCCTGGATGCTCGCCAGGCGCTCCTCGAGCGCCACGGCGCGGCGATTGTCCTTGCGACGGACCACCACGTCCTCGGTCAGGGGCATGGATTCCCTCCTTCGGTTGCTCTCGCTGTGTGGCCACACTAGCCCGAAACGAACCCGGACCAAACAAGTGTTTGCATTGACCAAACAAGTGGTCTGTGAAATGCTCACGCCGTTGCGGCACTGGGGCTGCGACATCGCCAGCGGGCAAGGAGGCACGCGGATGACCCGTACGGCACTGACCGACCTGTCGCTCGCCGACAAGGTGCGACTCCTCACCGGATCGTCGTTCTTCTCGTTCACCGGGGTGCCCGAGGCTGGGGTATCTGCGCTGACGATGTCCGACGGTCCGCTAGGCGTGAAGGCCCAGTCCCAGAGCGGGGGAGACCCGTCGGTCGTGCTCCCCTGCGCCACGAACCTCGCCGCGACCTGGGACACGGCGTTGCTCGAGCGCGTCGGTGCCCTCCTGGGCGAGGAGTGCCGACGGACGGGTACGAACCTCCTGCTCGGTCCCACGATGAACCTCCACCGCAGCCCTTTGGGTGGGCGTGTGTTCGAGTGCTACTCCGAGGACCCATTGCTCACGGGCCTGCTGGCCGCTGCGTACGTCCGTGGCGTCCAGGACGAAGGTGTCGGGGCCTGCCTGAAGCACCTGGTCTGCAACGACGCCGAGACTGAGCGCCACACCGTCGACGTCCTGGTCGACGAGGCGACCCTGCGTGAGGTGTATCTGCTCCCGTTCGAGATCGCGATGGCGGACGCGGACCCAGCCCTGGTCATGGCCGCGTACAACAGGGTGAACGGCACCCCGATGACCGAGCACGGGCACATCCTCCAGGAGGTCCTGAAGGACGAATGGGGCTTCCGAGGACTTGTGGTGTCCGACTTCTTCGCTACCCACACCACCGCCGAGTCGCTGCTGGGTGGGCTCGACGTCGTGCTGCCTGGACCGTTCGGTCCGTGGGGGGAGCGGCTCGTCGAGGCGGTACGGGACGGGGTCGTTCCTGGGGCGCGCGTGGACGAGGCGGTGGCTCGGCTGCTCCACGTGATCGACCGGTTCGGTACGGATTCGGCGTCAGCCCCCGTACGCCAGCCCTCGGATCCCCAACGTCGTAGAAGACTCGTCGAGATCGCGGCCGCAGGAATGACGGTCCTCAAGAACGCCGGCGTACTCCCGCTGGCTGACCTGGACATCGCGCTGGTGGGTACGGCTGCGCGCGAGACGCTGCTCATGGGAGGCGGCTCCTCTGAGCTGACCCCGCCTCACCGCGTGTCGATCCTCGACGGGCTCGAGGCGGCTCGCCTGGGTCGGGTGACGTACGTGGCGGGTGTCGAGATTGCTGCCGTCCCGCCCACCGCCGAGCCCAGCTTCCTGGTGAACCCCACCACCGGGCTGGCCGGGATGCGTCTCGACGTGATCGGGCCTGACGGGTCAGTCTCGCTGACCAGGCACGTCGTCGACTCGCGTACGGTCCTCGGCTGGAACGGTGAGCTCTCCAACCCCGGCAGCACCGCCCGCCTGACGGCTCGGATCAACCACGCCGGTCCCGTACAGGTCGGTGTCCTCGGGCTCGGCAACTGGCGGCTGGCGGCGGGTACCGAGGTCGCCGATCTCGTCGTTCCCGCAGCCACCGGGCAGCCGGGGGAGTCGTTGCTGGCTCCTCCCCGGGCAGTGGCTCCCACGCTGTACCAAGGCCCCTTCACTTTCGAGGCCACATTCGACCCGGGAAGACTCACCGAGGGGTCCATAGGGCTCATCGCGAGGCCCATGCCTCTCGCCGACAACGAGGCGATCGCCGCAGCTGTCCAGGTCGCAGGGACCGCCGACGTCGCCGTCGTGGTCGTCGGGGTGACCGCTGCCGAGGAGACCGAGTCCAAGGACCGGGTGACGCTGACGCTCCCCGGACAGCAGGACGCCCTCGTCGAAGCCGTGGCCGCCGTCGCTCGTGCGACGGTCGTCGTGGTCAATGCGGCATCACCTGTCCTGATGCCGTGGGCCGACCGCGTCGACGCCATCCTCGTGGCCGGACTCCCTGGTCAGGAGGGTGGCACCGCCGTGGCGGCCTGCCTCACGGGCGACCTCGAACCTGCCGGCCGTCTGGCCTCCAGCTGGCCGGCGATCGACGGCACAGCGCCCGGGTGGGACGTGCAGCCGAGCGACGGCGTGCTCTCGTACGACGAAGGCCCGTTAGTCGGCTATCGCGGCTACGCGCAGGACGCCCCGCCGGCGTTCTGGTTCGGCGCGGGGGAGGGGTATGGCTCCTGGCGGTACCTGGACGGCCGCGTCAGCGTCTCGGCTGAGGCCCCGTCTGTACGCGTCTCGCTCACCAACCTCGGCCCTCGGACGTCCCGCGAGGTCGCCCAGGTTTACCTCGCACCTCTCGACACCTCACGCCCCACCCGACTCGTCGGCTGGGCATCAGCCGTGGTGGAGCCCGGCGCCACCAGGCCGGTCGACGTGACCTGCGACCACCGCGCGATGCGACGCTGGCTCACCGCGGAGAACCGCTGGGATGACGCTCTCGAGCCCGGCCACCTGCTGGTGGCACGGGGTCTGGGCGACGTCCGACTGACCCTCGAACTGCCCACCTCCTGAGGCTTCCCAACCGTAAGAAACCGCAAGTCACGACACCAACAAGGGAGTTACTCATGACTTCAGTACCCACTACCGATGCCTCCGTGGCCGAGGATCTACCGGCCCCTCCTGAAGGGTCGAAGAACCCCGGACTCGCGTTCATGATCCCGCTGGCGTTCGCCGTGGTCTCGGTGAACGCCGGCCTTCTGGCAGCGGCCATCCTCACTCTGTCGCTCAAGTCAGCCGCGATCGGTGGCGACAGCGCAACGACGGTCCTGTCGATCGTCGTCGGCGTGGCCAGCATCTTCGCCCTGATCGGCTACCCCGTGATCGGTCGGCTCAGTGACCGTACGACGTCACCATTCGGCAGGCGTCGCCCGTTCCTCGTGCTGGGCGCGATCCTCATCGTCCTCGGTGCCCTCGTCATCCTGAGCGCCGCCTCGACGCTGCTGCTGACCATCGGCTTCATCCTCATGATGACGGGGTCCGTGTCCTCGCTCGTCGCGTGCCTGGCCGTCGTCCCCGACCAGATCGAGCCGGCCAAGCGCGGCATGCCGTCAGCGATGATCGGACTTGGCACGCCGGTCGGCGCGCTCGTCGGACTGTTCATCGCCCAGCTGGTCTCCCCGAACCTGGCGGCCATGATCCTCGTACCGTCAGGCCTCGCCGCGGTCGCGTCCCTGGTGTTCGCGGTCGTTCTCAAGGACCGCCAGCTCGCACCCGAAGAGCGTCCGCCCTTCGCTGCCACGGACCTGCTCGGCACGTTCTGGGTGAACCCCTTCAAGAAGCCGTCCTTCGGCCTCGCCTGGATCAGCCGCCTGCTGCTGTTCCTCGGAGTCTCCGCGGTCAACGCCTACCAGGCTTTCTACCTGATCATGGTCCAGCACGTCAGCCCGCAGGAGGTCGCCGGCAAGATCTTCATCGCCACCCTCGTGCTCACGGCCATGTCGCTGGTCTTCGCGCCCGTCGCCGGCAAGATCTCCGACAAGGTCGGCCGTCGCAAGCCGTTCGTCGTCATCTCCGCGATCGTGTTCGCCATCGGCCTGGGCATGGTCGCCATCGCCTCCAGCTTCAGCGGGTTCCTGATCGCGATCGCCATCATGGGTCTCGGCCAGGGCGTGTACTTCGCGGTGGACTTCGCGCTGGTCACCCAGGTCCTTCCGGACCAGACGAACCCGGCGAAGGACCTCGGGATCATGAACCTCGCAAGTAACCTGCCGACGTCGATCGTCCCTGCGATCGCACCGGCACTGCTCGCGATCGGGGCTTCGGCAACCAACCCGCAGAACTTCTCGTCGCTGTTCATGTTCGGTGCGATCGCGGCCCTGATCGGTGGGCTCGTGATCATCCCGATCAAGGGCGTCAAGTAGTCGTACGTCAGTGCTCGGAGCTCGCAGCGTGGCCGAGATCGGCTGTGGTGTACGAGCGAAGCGCAGCGGTGACGGCCCCGACGAGGTCGATCTCGTCGGGGTCCCGCAGCCATTGGGGATCCAGGCCGTCGCGGAGTCCCGCGATCTGCGCGGCGGCGATGGGGATGTCGAGATCCTCCTCGCGGAGCAGTCCGCGGCGGCTGAGGTCCTCGAGCGCGATGGTCGTCGTGTGACGGACCTGGTGGTACCAGTGCCGCAGGTAGCCATGAGCCGGGTGGGACGGGGCGAGGGACTCAGCGGCGATCACGCAGTACATGCGAAGATCGCCCGGGTCCTTCACGTCCCGCTCGGCCAGGGCGATGAGGCTGTGGAAGAACTGGACGCCGTCATGAGGGTCCAGCGGGAACTGGGTGTCCGACCGCTCGATCCGTCGGTCGAGGATCGCCTCGAGGATGCCGGCCTTGTCGGGGAAGTGGTGGAGGACGCCGTTGTGGGACATGCCGGCCCGGCTGGCGATGTCCCGCAGCGACGACCCGTTGAAGCCCTTCTCGGTGAACGCCGCCACGGCCGCGTCGAGGATCTCGTCACGCCGCTGGGCACTG
>DAIEHO010000196.1 GCA_027353565.1 Propionibacteriaceae bacterium | reverse complement strand
CGGCTGGGTGGCGGGACGACCGCGCTGGCCGAGGCCGGAGGCGGGCGCAACTGCGGGGGGAGCCGGCGGAAGCGGCGGGAAGGCACCCACCTCCGCCGCCCGCGTCGCGAGGGACGCTGGAGCGGCGTCGGGGGCGTTGTAGGTGGCCGGCGAGAAGGGATCCAGCGGCTCCCCACTCTCGGCGCGACGGGCGCCGAGACGTTCTGACAGCTTCATACTGACTTCTCCACTCTCACGCCTCGGCGACCGGTGAAGCCGCTGAGGGTCTCCGAGGTGCGTCCTGTGATGCGGTCGACGAGCAGGTTCAGCTGCTTGGTGATCGGGTCGCGCCCGTTCACCTGGAGCAGGGGCATGCCCTGGTTCGTCGACTGGGGAAGCAGGTGTGACTGGTTGAGCACGATGTCGACCTCCTCGCCGATCGTGGCCTGGACGTCCTTGATCGTGAGGCCGCGGCTCGACTCGAAGAAGTTGACGACGACGTGGCGAGCCTCGAGCAGCATGTCGAGGTCGTCGAGCGTCTCGAGCTCCTTGCGGAGGCCCCGTACGCCTGGCACGTCCAGCGTGGTCACGAGCACGATCTCGTTCGCCTTGTCGAGCACAGCAAGTGTGTGCTCCGACAAGCCCGGGGCGGTGTCGACGACGACGTACTGGAACTCCTTCGCCAGCATCGTGAGCAGGTTCGTGATGTCCTTGGGCGTCACCGTGTCGGCGGCGACCGGAGAGTCGGACCCCGGCACCACGTAGAGGCCCGTCTCGTGCCGGGTGAGCAGGGACTTCAACGTGAGCATGTCCTGCGTCATCGCGCCCTGGATGGTGTCCGGCAGCGAGAACTCCGGCTCGAGGTTCAGCGCACTGGCGCAGTCCCCGAAGTGAATGTCCAGGTCGACGAGCACGATCTGCTGCGGGTAGCGCTTCGCCAGCCCCACCGCGAGGTTGGTGGCGACGGTCGTCTTGCCGACGCCACCCTTGGGCGACGCGACGGTCACGATGCGCCCGTCGGGCTTGGCGACGATTGGGACCATCGGAGCGACGGCGATCGGCGCCGCCCGCATGGCCAGGAACTGCGCAGCACCCTCCAGGGCCCTGCGGATGTCGGTGACATCACCCTCCGCAGCCACGAGGTCCTTGACACCGGCACGAAGTGCTGGGAGGGCCAGGGGCTCGACGTTCGTCGCGGCGAGGATGACCACGCAGGGGTACGACTGGTCGAGGTTGCGGGCGAGCTCGATGGCGGCACCCGGGTCGAGGTCTGCATCCAGCACGATGATGTCGGGGATCGGGGCGCCGCGCAGGCCGGCGAAGAGCTCTGCAGCGGTGGCGGGCAGCGGGTTGGGTGACAGCAGGAGGAACGAGCCTCCGGTCGCGAAGCCGATCCGCTCCGTCAGTCCGGCGGACTGGCTGACGAGCACGACACGGCTCATCGCAGGACGACCTTTCCATCGGTGTACTGCGAGCTCGAGTCGTCCGCATCCTTGTTCTCGACGGTGAGGACCATAGTTCCGGCCGACTGGGCCCACGTGAGCCGTTCGACATCGGCAGTGCTCAGAGCCACCGTGACGATCAACGAGCTGGCGGGCAGCGGGCTCGTGCCTGCCGAGTCCGTCGAAGGCGCCGTGCCGCCCTGGACGCGAGTGACGAGGACCTTGGCGAGGATCTGCTTGGTGAGGAAGTCACCGTCCATCGTGACGGTGCCGCCGCCCGCGACGGAGATCGGTGTCGTGGCGGTGACCTTGACGGTCAGGATGACACCGATGGTCTCGCCGGCCTTGAGGATGCCGCCGCGGATCTGCTCGGGCTTGAGCAGGAGGCTCGTCTCCTGCATCCCCTTCGGGACAGCGACCGCATCCTGTGCCGCGGCCGTGGGATCGACGAAGCGGCTGGTGAGGAGGACCTCTCCGGCGACGAGGTCGACCGATGCGGCCTTGTTCTGGATCTCGGTGAGGGTGTAGACGGCCTCTGCGGGCACGGCCTTGGCGGGCACCTTGCTGATCTCGACGTTGTTGCCGAGGTCGGCCGCTAGCGTGCCTTTTGCAATGGGGTTGACGACGATGTACACATCCTTGACAGCGACTCCGTTGAGTGCGCGAACATCGGCGTTCCGTACGTACAAGAAGATGCTGACGAATGCCCCGAGGGCGAGTGCGGCCGCGATGAACGCAGCCACCATACGGCGGTTCATGATTGTTGTCTTTCTCACGGGTGAATGACGTACTGCGAACCGGTTGCCGAGCGGGACCTGGTGCCCCGTCTACGGCGGTTGTTCAGGGTGCAGAAACTCCAACGCCGGCTGGCCACTGCGGGGCGGCCAGCCGGCATCGAAGTGTTGTGGGATCAGGCCGGGGCGTTGATGTGGCCCGCGACACCGGTGAAGAGCGCGCTCAGCTTGGTGCCGAACAGCGTCACCGCGGTGATGATGACGGCCGCGATGAGGGCGACGAGCAGGCCGTACTCAACGGCGGTGGCGCCCTTGGAGGCCTTGTCGAGGCGCTTCTGCGCGACGAAGACGAGTGTGGTGAGGTAAGCGGAAATGGCGTTCATGTAGGGAGTCCCTTCTCTACAGTCACAGGGCCGGAACGCCCCATGATGTCCCCCGGCTCCTTCCCCTCGGAAGGGCCACGAGAACTATGACCCGGGGCTCGACGGGGCCGCAACGAACGTGAGAGTTCCGTCATGAAATGCGCGTGTCCAGGACCGTAAAGGCCACCTGATCAGGGATGATGCTGAGCGCTCCGACCTGGCGCCGCAGCGAGGTGTATGAGTAATGTCACATTTTCGGGGTGGCACCGCGAAATGCGAGTACGTCGCGCAGATGGCCTTCGGCGAGGGTGGCGACATCGGCCATCGACGGCGCGTCGTCGAGCTCCGCGGCGAGCGAGCTCACACCGGCGTCCTCGATGCCGCACGGGATGATCCGGTCGAACGCTGCGAGGTCCGGCGAGACGTTGAGGGCGAAGCCGTGCTGGGTCGTCTTGCGGCTCACGCGGATGCCGATCGCGACGACCTTGCGCTCCGGCTTCCCGGCCGAGGCGGGCAGCCACACACCGGACCTGCCCTGTACGCGCATGGCCGGCAGCCCGTAGTCGGAGACCGTACGGATGAGGGCCTCCTCAAGTCGGCGTACGTAGTCGACCACGTACACGCCGTCCGGCAGCGTGACGATGGGGTAGCCGACGAGCTGCCCCGGCCCGTGCCACGTGATCTTGCCGCCACGGTCCACGTCGACGACCGGCGTGCCGTCCTGCGGACGCTCCGCCGGCTCTGTACGTCGCCCGGCCGTGTACACGTCCGCATGCTCCAGCAGCAGGACGGTCCCGGGGCGTCGGCCGTCGGCGACCTCCGCGTGGATCCGTCGCTGCTCGTCCCACGCCCACTGGTAGTCGATGAGACGCGGAGGCGTCTCATCGAAACCGAGGCGTACGAACTCGAGGTCGCTCGTGGTCACCGAGGAGCGCTCAGGCCCCGAGCTCAGCGGCGAAGTCACCGGCCTCCAGACGCGCCTTGACGAAGCTCAGGAAGCGCGCCGCCTCTGCGCCGTCGACCAGCCTGTGGTCGTACGACAGGGACAGGTACATCATGTCTCGGACCGCGATGATCTCCCCGAGCTCGGCGTCGTTGATCACCACGGGACGCTTCACGAGGGCGCCCGTGCCGAGGATGGCCACCTGCGGCTGGTTGATGATGGGCGTGTCGAAGAGCGTCCCCGCAGAGCCGTAGTTGGTGATGGTGAACGTGCCGCCGGTGAGCTCGTCCGGAGTGACCTGGCTCGTACGCGTGCGGGCCGCCAGGTCGACGATCTTCTTCGCAAGGCCGGCGACGTTGAGGTCGCCGGCCCCCTTGATGACGGGGACCAGCAGGCCCTTCGGGGTGTCGACCGCGATGCCGACGTGCTCGGCGTTCGGGTACGTGATCGTGCCGGCCTCGGTGTCGATCGTCGCGTTGACCTTCGGGAACTGCTTGAGCGCCTCGATGGCCGCCTTGGCGATGAAGGGCAGGTACGACAGCGAGGCACCCTCACGAGCCTTGAAGTCATCCTTGACGCGTGCCCGCAGCTTCGACACAGACGTGAGGTCGACCTCCACGGTGGCGGTCAGCTGCGCGGAGACG
>DAIEHO010000128.1 GCA_027353565.1 Propionibacteriaceae bacterium | reverse complement strand
CATGCGGACCGCATAGACTGCCCGGGTGCCGTCGGCGGAACCATGGGTGCTGATCGTCGCGACCGTCGTCATCGGCGTGATCGCGCTCGTCGCGCTGGTGCGGATACTGCTGGCGGCCCGTACCGACAAGGAGTGACATGGCGTTCGAGATCCCCACTCACCTGAGCCCGAACCTCCTCGGCGTCGCGTGGCTCATCGGTCGGTGGGAGGGGTCCGGCCATGGGCAGTGGCCCGACACCGGCGAGTTCACGTACGGCTGCCAGATCGACTTCGCCGAGAACGGCGGCAACTACCTCCACTACCTCATGCAGACGTTCGAGCTCGCCGAGGACGGCACGGCCGTCAAGCCGCTCGGCATGGAGACCGGCTTCTGGCGGCCGCAGGCGGACGGCGCGATCGAGGTGTCACTGGCCCACCCGGACGGCTACGCCGAGCTGTGGGAGGGCACGATGACGGGCGCGAAGATCGAGCTGCGCACCGACGCGGTCGTACGGCCGGTGAGCTCGGCCGTCGAGTACACCGGAGGCCACCGCCTGTACGGCAACGTGGAGTCGGACCTGCTCTGGACGTTCGACCGGGCGACGACCGACGTGGAGCTGCAGCCGTACCTGTGGGCCCGGCTCCAGCGCGTCGCATGAGCGCCGTCGTCGCGACCGTCGGCCCCGACGCCGGTGTCGCGTGGCACTACGGCAACCCGTCGGCCGAGGGACGGGCGCTCGATGCCGGTACGGGCGTCGTCGACCTCTCGAACCGCGACGTGATCACCGTGTCGGGCTCCGACCGGCTCCGCTGGCTCCACTCGCTGACCAGCCAGGTCTTCGAGGGGCTCGCGACCGGCGTCGGCAACACCGCGTACGTCCTCTCGCCGAACGGCCACGTCGAGCATGCGATGTACGGGGTGGATGACGCCGAGACGTACTGGGCGTGGACCGAGCCGGGACGCGGGGCCGAACTCGTGGCGTGGCTCGACTCGATGCGGTTCATGATGCGGGTCGAAGTGACGCTCCGCAGCGAGTACGGGCTCGTCTGGAGACCGGGGGCGCCGAGCGGCGACGGGCTCCATCGGGCGGGCCAGGACTCGTTGGGCGGGTACGAGACGTTCGTACCGCGCGACGACGTCGACGCCCTGGTCGCGGCGGGACAGCCTGTCGGTACCTGGGCCTACGAGGCGCGCCGGATCGACGCGGGCATCCCGCGCATCGGCGTGGACACCGACGACCGGACGATCCCCAACGAGCTCGGCGTTCCGTCCCCGGCCGTGGCCCTCGACAAGGGCTGCTACCGCGGCCAGGAGACGGTCGCCCGCGTGCACAACCTGGGCCGGCCGCCGCGGCGGCTCGTACGGCTCCAGCTCGACGGGTCCGGGTCCGAGCTTCCGGGCGTTGGAGTCGACCTGGTCCTCGACGGGAAGCCGGTCGGTCGGGTCGGGTCCTCGGCGCGCCACCACGAGCTCGGGCCGATCGCGCTGGCGCTCGTGAAGCGCGGGGTGCCGGTCGACGCGCCGGTGACCGCCGACGGTATCGCCGCGGCTCAGGAACCCCTCGTGGACCCCGAGGCCGGCGTCCACTTCCGGCTCTCGTAGCGGCGGCCCGCGCGCACGAAGACCAGTGCGACAAGGAACGTCATCGAGGGAATTATGAGGTAGGCCTCATTCCCGGCCGAATCCCCTTGTCATCTACTACGTTTCGTAGTGGCGCTACAGGGAAGCCACAGCCACCGCACAGCCGGTGACGCTATGCAGCCCTGCCTGCTCCCCCAGTCTTTCCCACCCCGGGAAGACCACAGGTCGCCAAGGAGTCATGGTCACCATGGCAGTTTCGCTCACGAAGCGTGTCTCGCTTCCGCTCGTCATCACCGGGTGTGTCTCGTCGCTCGTGCTCCTTCTCGGCATGTCGCCGACGATGGGAGCCTTCACGGCATCGATCACGGGGGCCGCGAACTCGGCGGGTGCCGGGACGATCGTCATGCATGAGCTGGACGGCAAGGGCACGATCGTCTGCATGAGCACCGACGGTGGCGGGGTCGACCTGAACGCCGCAACCTGCTCGGGCACCAACAACTACGGCGGAGGCCAGGGCATGCGTCCCGGCGAGACCGCCGTCGTGATGGGAGCCATCCAGAATGCCGGGTCGGTGGGCGCGGCGTCCTTCTCGCTGACACCCGGGTCGTGCGTCCAGTCGGCCATCGGGGTCTCGTTCGGCTCGGCGACGGACTTCTGCTCGAGGATCCTTGTGAGCATCACGTCTGGGTCGAGCACCCTCTTCAGCGGGACCGCGGCGTCACTGGGCAGTGCCGGCACCATCGACGTGCTGGCGCGCCTGGCTCTCGCGAGGTTCCAGCCCGGCCAGCTTCTGGCCTTCACGGTGACGACGAAGGTCGACCCGACCGTGGACAACACCTACGAGGGGCTGACGGTCTCGCAGCCCCTGACGTGGACGTTCGGCGCCTGAGGTCCCTCTTAGGCCCGTCGGGTGCCCGCGTCAGCGCAGTGAGCGCGTGGCAGCCTCGAGCACGTCGAGGTCGCAGTTGCCGCCGGTGAGGATCATGGCGACCTTGTGCCCGGCGACCCGGTCGCGCTCGGCGAGCACCGCCGCCAGCGCCAGGGCGCCCGCAGGCTCGGCCAGGTTGTGCGTGGCCCTGTACATCAGCAGCATGGCCGCGGCCGCCTCAGCCTCGCCGATCCGTACGACCCGGGAGCAGCCCGCGACGACGTTCGCCACGGCACCCGGGTCGGGCACGCGACACGCGACGCCGTCGACGAAGGTGTCCGCGGTGTCCGTCGCCACCACGTGACCCGCCGCGTACGACAAGGCGTACGCGGGTGCCCGATCCGCGACGACGCCGACGATCTCGCAGTCGAGACCGAGCAGGTCCCGCACCATGATGTTCGCCGAGACCCCGCTGCCCATGCCCACCGGCACGTACACGGCCTCGAGTCCCGGCACCTGCTCGTGCAGCTCAGCCGCGTACGTGGCGACACCCTCGACGAGCCACGGGTGGAACGGCGGTACGGCTACGAGGTTGCGCTCCGTGCCGAGCTGGACGCTGTGCTCGACGGCCGCCTGGAAGTCGGAGCCGTACACGACCACCTCGGCGCCGAAGGCCTCCGTGGCCGCGTTCTTGTCGGGCGAGTTGCCCTCGGGCACGACGATCGTCACAGGCACACCGAACGCCCGGCCCGCGTACGCGAGGCTCTGGCTGTGGTTGCCGCGTGACGCCGACACGATGCCGACCGGGCGCCCGTGCTCAGCGATGAGGCGTGAGAGGAAGCGAACCCCGCCTCGGACCTTGAACGCACCGGTCGGTGTGTGGTTCTCGTGCTTGACCCACAGCTCGGCGCCGGTCGCCCTGGCGAGCAGCGGCCACGCGTACGACGGAGTCGTGGGGACGTACCTGGCCACGAGCCGCCTCGCCTCGGCGAGGGTCTCAGGTGTCATGGGCATGGCGGTCAACGTACCGTCCAGGGCCCTACTTGGTCATACCTCGGGCACAAGATTAGGCGCTGCTCATCTGACTGGAGTCTGATACGTAACCCGGTTACCTTTCCATCACTGGCACTCCAGAGATCATCGGGCCGGGGGGACTTCGGTGATCACATTCACAAAGGCGTGTCTGCACATTTGCTCCGGGCTCCAGGGGGACGTCCCGGATACAACTAAGGAGAAACACACCCATGTCCGAAAACACCTCCAAGAAGCGCAAGCTCTCTCTCCCGCTCATCGTTGCCGGCGGCGTCTCGTCGCTCGTACTTGCACTCGGCATGAGCCCCACGTTCTCCGCTTTCACCGCGTCGATCGTGAACACGACGAACAGCGCCGGCGCCGGCACCCTGACCATGCAGGAGACCACCACGACCGGGACCACAGTGTCCTGCAACAGCGGCCTCGGCTCCGCCGACTGCACGACGATCGACAAGTTCGGCGGCAACCTCGCCATGTACCCGGGGCAGAGCTCGACGACCGGCATCACGATCAAGAACACGGGTTCGGTTGCGGCCACGACGTTCTCGCTGGCTCCCAGCACCTGCACGGCTACTGACGTCCCCGCGGCGACCGTCCACGGAACCGGCAACCCGTGCTCGCTGATGACGGTGAACATCACGTCCGGGACCACCTCGATCTACAACGGCACCCTGGCTGGTCTCGCATCCGGTGGGACGATCGCGCTCACCGGCCCTGTCGCTGTCGGCGCCAGCGTCCCGTTCACGTTCGTCGTGACGCTTCCGGCCAGCGCGGACAACACGATGCAGGGTCGCCAGGCCGCCATGTCGCTGACCTGGGCCTTCGGCGCCTGAGCCTGATCCACGCAGGGCTCCGCGGCACTGACCGCGGGGCCCTGCGTGGGCATCAGCCGAGCCAGCTCGGCAGCCGGACGAACCTCGGGGGGCTCGGACGGTGAGCACGACCATCGGTCGTACCAGAGCATCAACATCCCTCGATACCTGAAGCAGGAGAGCAGAAGTGACCACCAAGAAGGCATGGACGACATCCATTGCCGCGAGCGTGCTGCTCGTGGGACTGGTATTCGTCGGCCTCTTCGGCGCGGGTCTTCGCTTCTTCGTCGTCAAGACCCCGAGCATGGCAACCACTGCACCGGTCGGGACGCTCGTCGTTGTCCAACCCGCGACGTCGTACGCCATCGGCGACATCATCTCTTACCAGCACGGCAGCCTGTCGATCACTCACCGCATCGTCGCCCAGACCTGGCAGGGCTGGATCACCAAGGGTGACCTGAACACCGCAGCCGATCCGCTGCCGGTCACGACCGCTCAGATCATCGGCAAGGTGGTCGTCTGCGCGAAGTACGTGGGCTTCCTCGTCGATGCGTTGCCGTTGCTGCTCATCGGGTTCGCCACCGTGTGGATCATCACGCTGCTCCCTCGGGTCCGGCCGTCGTGGCGCTGGCAGATCCGGCTCGTCGGCTGGTCTCTGGTGGCAAGCCTCGTCGCACTGTTCCAGCGGCCGTGGGTCAACATGGTGATGGTCGGCTACGTCAGCGACAGCCGCACCGGCGTCGACATGCACCTCGTCAACACGGGCATCTTCCCGCTGCGGGTCATGGATACGGTACTGAGGAGCGGCCAGGACGCCATCGTGAACCAGAGCGTCGCCGACGCCATGGGGCGCTACAGCATCACGCCGCAGCTCGCCCTGAACTTCTGGTATTTCTTCCTGCTGCTCGCCATCTGTCTCACGCCCATGCTCGCATCGCTGC
>DAIEHO010000135.1 GCA_027353565.1 Propionibacteriaceae bacterium | reverse complement strand
ATGTGATGGGCGTGGACGCGCACACCCCTCTCGACGAGGCGAACCGGCGGCTCGGCGGCCGAACCCCCTTGCAGGGCAACATCGATCCCGGCCTTCTCGGCGCCCCGTGGGAGGTCCTGTCGGAGAAGTAGATGGCGGCGTCGACATCGTGGCGCCGGACGGGCTGCAAGGTGATCTCCGCTGCCAGCTCGGGGTCGAGGCAGGAGTCCAGCATGGCCTTCCCCTCGCGGATGGCCCTGTACTCGGGCAGAGAGCGCCCGGCCTGCCGCATCAGCCAGATGGGCCTGCGTCCGTTCCGGACGCCGCGGTAGGCGGAGATGAGCGACGACCCGGTCGTACGCCCGGTGCGCATCGGGTGGTCGGGCGGCAGGGGGTGGCCGTCGGAGACGGCAGCAGGCCCCGTCGGTGCCGCTGCGCGGACCTGAGTCGCCGAGGCGATCCGCTGCGCCAGCACGTCAGGCTCCGCCACAGGGAGGCTGACGACGTCCCAGCCGTGGGCGGCGGCGGCGGCGCTCGTGGTGGGACCGACAGCGAAGACCCTGACGCCGTCGGGGACGCCGGCCCAGCTCGCGACCGCCGCGACGGCGCTCGGCGACCGCACGACCACACCGGCCAGGTTGCCCGCCGAAAGGGCCCCTGACGACGGAGGCCGCTCGGACACGGGCACCGTGTCGTACACGGCTGCCGTGCGTACGGTCCAGCCGGCCCCCGCGAGTCCCGAGGCCAGCTCGGGGCGAGAGATCGAGCCGGCGGGAACGATCGCCGTCCCGGCCGGCAGCTCGCGCAGGTCGGCGAGGAGCCCCTCCGCACCCGACTGCCCGACAACGTCGACCGCCTCGCCACCGACCGCCGCGGCAGTGGACGAGCCGACCGCGGCGACGCGCAGCCCACGCGTACGAGCTGCGGCAACGGCACTGGTGAGGGCGTCCGTACCCACGAGCTCACTCCAGGCGGCCATGGCCCGTGGGGACGTCAGCACCAGCCAGTCCGCCGGACCCGCGGCCGCGAGGTCGTCGAGGAGGCTCCGCGCTGCCGACGCGTCCGCGACCGGGCGCACCAGGAGGTACGGGTCGACGAGTGCGGGTACTCCTCGGCTCGTCAGGGCGGCCGCGTCGGTCTCGTTGCCGTCGGGGCGGACGAGGAGGATCGGGCGCATCATCGCGCCCGCTCCAGGAGGGAGCGGGCGACGCGCCGACCGAGCTGGTCGGCAGCGAGCGTGCCCCCGTCGACCGCCGTCCGGTCGCTCCGTCGCGCGTACACGACGCCACGATGGTCCGAGATCTCGGCCTCCAGGTTCAGCCAGCCGGACTCGATGCGAGCCAGGGCGCCGACCGCCGTCGTGCAGGACGCCTCCACCTCGGCGAGGACAGCCCGCTCGGCAGCCACGCAGACTCGCGTGTCCGCATCGTCGAGGCACGCCAGCTCGACAGCGAGTGGGTCGTCGCTCCGGCACTCCACCGCCAGCGCACCCTGTGCCGGAGCAGGCAGCAGCACGTCGGTGTCGAGAGAGGTCATACCGTCAGCGAGGACCCCCAGCCGCTCGAGGCCGGCCTCGGCGAGGACGACGGCGTCGAGCCGTCCCTCCGCAACGGCTCGGAGCCGGGTGTCCACGTTCCCTCGAAGGGCCACCACGGCGAGGTCGGGACGAGCGCGCAACAGGGCTGCGGACCTCCGTGGGGACGACGTGCCCACCGTGGCACCGACCGGCAGTTCCGCGAGGCTGACGCCGCCTCGCGCCACCAGTACGTCTCGCACGCTCGCACGGGTCGGCACGGCGGCCACGGCCAGCCCCGCCGTGGGCGCCGAGGGCAGGTCCTTGAAGCTGTGCACGACGACGTCGATGCGGCCCTCCAGGAGAGCATCCTGCAGGGCAGCGACGAACGCCCCGGGACGTACGAAGGAGTCCAGGGCCACCCGTGTGTCATCGCCCTCCGAACGAATGACGACCGTCTCCACCGGGCCGATGGCGGCGGCGATCGCGGCGGCGACCACACCCGACTGGGTGCGCGCCAACCGACTGCCCCGAGTGCCGAGCCGGATCACCGGCTCGCCTCGACGTCGATCCCGAACAACGTGTGCAAGGCGTTCCGGTAGTCGTCGAGCTCCCCGGATCGGGCCAGCTCCGCCGCCCGGATCGAGGGGGTGTGCAGCAGCGCGTTGCTCACCCTCCGCAGGGAACGCGCCACGGCCTCCGCGGTCTCGGGGCTGTGCCGCCGCTCGGCCGAGGCGACCTCGGCCTCGATGATGCCCGACACGTACGCGCGCATGGCCGTGACGGCGGGGTCGGCCTGGCGACCGCCCTCCGTGTGCTTGAAGGCGGCGACGCCCTTCTCGACGACGCTGAGCGCCTCCTCCACGGCGGCGGCCCGCTCGGACGGTGCGTTGCGGGCGACCTCGTCGAGGTCGATGAGGACGACGTCCGCCAGCTGGTCGACGTCCGCCGGCACGTCGCCGGCCAGAGCGAGGTCCAGGATCGGAAGCGGGCCGGAGCGTCCTCGCCGGGCCTCTGAGATCAGGTCGACGGTGAGCTGGCGCGTTCTCGTCCCGGAGCAGCACACCACGACATCCGCCCACCTCAGCGCCTCCTGCAGCTCGGAGTGCGGCACAGGGACGACCGGAGCATGCGTATCCGCAAAGGCGGCTGCCCGGCCGGATCCCGAGTGGACCCGGATGGTGGTGGCGTCACGTCGGGTCAGCTCGGCGACGACCACTCCTGCGTAGGCACCGGTGCCCTGAAGCAGGATGTTGCGCCCCTCGAGGGGGCCGAACCGCGACGCGATCAGGTCGAGGCCCACGCTCGCGAGCGACCGGCCGGAGCTCCCGAGCGTGGTTCCGGACGCAACCGCTTTCGAGGTGGTGAGTGCGGCCTGGAACAGGCGCCGCAGCACAGGACTGGCGGTGGCGTCGCTGTGTGCCAATGCCTGGCGCACCTGGCCGGCGATCTCGTGCTCTCCGACGACCATGGAGTCGAGCCCGCACGCCACCTTGAACAGGTGCTCGACCGCACCCTCGCTCACGGAGACCGAGAGGGCCGGGTCGATGCGTGGCAGGTCCGGCTCCGCGAGATCACGGACCATGGCCCGGGCCCCGTCGACCGCAGCGTGGAACTCCGTGGCATCCAGGTAGAGCTCGAAGCGGTTGCACGTGGCCAGCAGGACGGCTCCCCTGATGACCGGCACCGCCCCGACGAGGCCCTTGGCGAGACCGGCCGCTCGGTCGCTGAGTGCGGCAAGCTCGGCGCTTCGTACGGACCGATGGGTAAGCCCAAGGTGTATCAGTGGCACCCGCGAATGCTAGTGCGGTTGCCTGTCAGTCGAGCCCACGGCTCGTCAAGGGCAGATAAGCGTTGTGACAAGTCTGCGTGGCCGGGGGGTCGGGCTCCTCCTGCGGCGAGGCCGACGCGGCTCACCGTGAGAGATCGTTCATCGGTGGACCGGTGAGGACAGGCTTCCTGTGAGATGTCCTGGAAGGAGTCGCATCGTGGGATCGACTCCGGTGGGGGGATCACCATGACCGACCTTGTGCTGCGCAACCACGCAGCCCTCGCGCGCCGTCTCGGCGACCCGCGCCGTGGCGCCACCGCCGTCGAGTACGGCCTGATGCTCGCCCTCGTCGCCGCCGTCTGCATCGCAGCCATCAGCCTCTTCGGCGACGCGAACTCGACGCTGTACGCGAAGCTGGCCATGATCGCGGGCCTCCTGCACTAGGCCCATGGCCCCTACTGTTGGCGCGTGAGGAACCACCCGCTCGCTGCGTCGGCTGAGCACCCGGTGGTCGTCATCGGAGCATCCCTGGGTGGGCTGGCGGCCGCTGTCAGACTCGCCCGGGTGGGTCACCACGTCGTGGTGGTCGACGCGCTCCCCGGTCCGGCCCTCGACTCCTGGTGGACCCGCCCTGTCGTGGCGCTGCCCGCCGCGTGGCGTGACCTGTTCCGCAAGTCCGGACGGGTCCTCGACGCGGCACTCGCCGTCGACGGGTACGAGCTCGTGCCGGCGCCACCCACGCGGCACGAGTTCGCCGACGGCTCGTCGCTCGACCTGCCGACCGACCGCGGACTGCAGCACGCGGCCGTGGCGAGACTGGCCGGGGAGCATGCCGCGACCGCCTGGCGCGATCTCATCGACGCGGCCGACGAGACCTGGCAGCTGGTGCGGCGGGCGGGCCTCGAGACCGAGGCTGACCTCGTCGACCCCCGGACCCACGAGCTCCTGAGCGACACGCGCACGATCGCCTCGGAGGCCGAACGCCTCCCTGACCCGCGGCTCGTCGACCTCGTACGATCCGTGGCGCACCGGCTCGGGTCCTCGCCGGAAGACACCCCGTACTGGCTGCTGAGCCGGCCGTCGGTCGAGCGGACGTTCGGCCTGTGGTGCGTCACCCGCGACGGGGTCCCGCGGCCGGCAGAGACCCTCGTCC
>DAIEHO010000126.1 GCA_027353565.1 Propionibacteriaceae bacterium | reverse complement strand
GCCGGCGCGGTGTGGTCACTCGGACCTCGCCTCAACCAGCACGAGCCTCAGCCGTGTGGAGGCCACGAGTGGGCTGTGCCCGCGAGTGTTCACTGTCTGTTCGACGGCCGGACTGGTGACGTGCCGGGCTCGTCAGGGTGGACTCGGAGCACACCCCGATACGCCTTCGGGGTCGAGGCACCCGCCGTGAGGCGGGAACGATACTCGAGGAGCCCTGCATGACCCACCACCGCAAGCTCGCCCTGTCGGGCGCTGCGCTGCTCGCCGTCTGTTCGACGGTGCTCGCCGCGGCCCCAGCACAGGCGAGCGAGAACGACCATGGACGCAACGAGGCCACCACACCGATACAGCACGTCGTCGTGATCTTCCAGGAGAACGTCTCGTTCGACCACTACTTCGCGACATACCCGATCGCGGCCAACACCGCGGGAGAGACACTGCAGGGAAGCGGTGCGAGCGCTGCCACCTTCACGGCGGCGCGGAACACACCCCGCAAGGTCAACACGCTCGCCGCGGCGGGGCTGCTGGCGCCCGCCAACCCCAACACGGTCCAGCCCTTCCGGCTCTCGCCGTCCCAGGCCGTCACGTGCGACCAGGACCACGGGTACACCGCGGAGCAGCGGGCGTACAACGGGGGCGCGATGGACGCGTTCGTCCAGAACACGACGCGCGACAGCTGCGCCTCGCCCCAGTACGGGACGAATGGCCTTGTCATGGGCTACTACGACGGCAACACCGTCACGGGGCTGTGGAACTACGCGCAGAACTACGCCATGAGCGACAACTCCTACTCGACGACCTTCGGCCCGTCGACCCCTGGCGCGCTCAACCTCGTGTCCGGGCAGACGTTCGGGGCCAGCGAGTTCACGGCCGCCGGGGCGCCTCTCGTCACGACCGCCAGCGACTACACCGTCAGGTTCCCGAACGCCTCCGGTGTCGGGACGGTGACCAACGACCCCGACCCCGTGTACGACGACTGCTCCAACAGCTCGCACAAGACCAGCTACACGCTGGCGGGCATGTCCGGGCAGAACATCGGCGATCTCATGAACGCCCAGGGCGTGAGCTGGGGATGGTTCCAGGGTGGGTTCCGCCCGACCACCGCAGCCACGGGCTCATCGGCGGCGGCCTGTCTGACGACGCACGCGAATATCGCCGGCAGCTCCTCGACCGACTACAGCGCGCATCACGAGCCCTTCCAGTACTACGCGTCCACGGCGAACCCACACCATCTCCCACCCGCGTCGGTCGCCGAGATCGGCCACGCCGGTCAGGCGAACCACCAGTACGACCTCAGCGACTTCTCGGCGGTCGTGAACTCGCCGAACATGCCCGCAGTCAGCTTCCTGAAGGCGGCGAGCTACCAGGACGGCCACGCGGGCTACTCCGACCCGATCGACGAGCAGGCCTTCCTCGCTGCTGAGATCAACACCATCGAGACGTCGCCCAACTGGCGCAGCACGATGGTCGTCATCGCGTACGACGACTCGGACGGCTGGTACGACCACCAGGCCGCGAAGGTCACGAACGCCTCGGCCACGACTGACGACGCGGCGTTCTGCGCGAATGCCGCGGCCTCCGGGGTTCCGGTGGCCGACGGCCAGGTCGACCGCTGCGGTCCCGGACAGCGTCAGCCACTGCTCGTCATCTCCCCCTTCGCCAAGACGAACTACGTCGACCACACGCAGACCGACCAGGCGTCGATCTTGAGGTTCATCGAGGACAACTGGAAGCTCGGCCGGATCGGCGGCGGCTCGGCCGACGCGAGGGCAGGGTCCCTCGGCGGCATGCTCCACCTGCCGAACCCGACCGCGCCCAGGGTGCTGCTGGATCCCGCCACTGGAGTCGTCACCTCCGTGACTCCCGCCTCCGGGCACTGGCGCGATCGATGACGAGCTCCCGGTGCCTGGCGGCGATGACCCGTCAGGCACCGGGAAGCCCAGCACTCGCAGGGCCGGGCCCGGACCGTCCTGTCCCGGACCGCCCGATCATCACCGATTCGGCGGAACCGGCCATACACAGGCTTGTTCACTGCCAGTTCACTCCGCGGTTCCCCGGGGGTTAAGCCGCCGGGTGAAGTATCGACACCTGTGAGCCAACTGTCGAACGCGAGCCTCCGCGCGCAGACCGTCCTCGTCCCGGGTCACGTCGTCGCCAGAAGGAGCCAGCGTCATGCCGAAGGGTGACCAGATCGGCGAGGGCGCGGCGCCGGCAAAGGCCGGCGGCAGCCTCGTCATCGGGGACGTGGAGCTCGACATCGACGGCCACAGGCTGTTCGTCGGCCGAGGCATGGTCCCGATAACAGAGCAGGAGATGCGACTCCTGCTCGTGCTCATGGCGAACGCGGGGCGCGTCCTGGATCGGCGCTTCCTGCTCGACGAGGCGTGGCGGGAGGGCTACCCCGACGGCAAGAAGACCCTGGAGGTCTTCATCCTGCGGCTGCGCAAGCACATCGACCGGCCCGGGGCGCCGTCTCACATCCGCACCGTACGGGGCGTCGGGTACGTCTTCGACCGCCCATGACCGTGGGGACTGCGACCAACGGGTGAATGTCGGGCGGCCCGACTGGTCCGTCAGGTAACCCGCCGCCCGCGGCGCGTTCTGCGCGACGACGGCACGGCCGGCGGCATGAGCGAGCATGTCCTCATGATGGATGTTCTGAAGTATGCCGTCGTTGAGCGGGAGCGCAGGTTCGTCGTCGCATCGATCCCGGAGGGTGTGACCCGGACGCTCCGCATCGAGGACCACTACATCGAGAACTCCCGGCTTCGCCTGCGCCGGGTGACGGCCGCTGACGGCAGCCACGTGTACAAGCTGGGTCACAAGGTCAGGCTCGGGCAGGATGCGTCGGCGATCGCCTGCACGTCGATGTATCTCGACGATCAGGAGTGGGACCTCCTCCTGACGCTTCCACACCGGACACTGCGCAAGACGCGTCACATCATCGACAGGGACGGCCTCGTGGTTGCCGTCGATGCGCTGGACGATGGGACGCTGGTCGCCGAGGTCGACGATGCGGACTCCGCACCCGGGCCGGGACCGACCTGGCTCGACGTGCTGCAGGACGTGACCCGGGACGAGGCGTGGACGGGAGCCAACCGGGCCCGCTGACCGCGGCAGAGCCCAGGAGACGCAGACGTGACAGCTTCGCGGGTCGCGGGGTCCAGCACAGGGTTCGATCCCAGAGCTCTACGCTTCAGCCGGGAGGGCGTTCGATGCCTGTGGTCGTAGCCGCGGTGGCCGCCGGTCGGCGCCATTCGGTGTGCCTCCGATCGGATGGTGCGGTCAGAGCCGTGGGCAACGGCACGGCCGGCGAGCGAAGCGTGGGCGGATGGACCGATATCGTGGCCGTCGCGGCGGGGAACGTCCATACGGCGACGAACACCGGCAGGTCGCACACAGTGGGGCTTCGCTCGGACGGGACCGTGCTGGCGGCCGGCTGGGATGGCGACGGTCAGTGCCGGGTGCAGGCGTGGCGCCAGGTCACGGCCATCGCAGCGGGCTGGAGACGCACGGTCGGAGTCCGATCGGACGGCCGCGTGCTGGCTGTCGGGAGAACGACTGAAGGAGCGTGCGAGGTCGGCACGTGGCGGGAGGTGGTCGCCGTCGCTGCCGGTGACTGGCACA
>DAIEHO010000118.1 GCA_027353565.1 Propionibacteriaceae bacterium | reverse complement strand
CGCGCCGACCGTACGATCGGCGAGTCCCACCAGGCGCCCGTCTCGAGCCACCGCGTGACGACGCCGCGGACCTGCCACAGCCGCCCGCGCCACACGAACTGCTCGGGGGCGCCCCTGTCCTGCCCGCTCTTGACGTGGATCGGCTCGTCGTATCTCCGCATCGTCTTCTCCCCACAGGTCGGCTGTCAGTGCTCTGCTCGTCTCGACCCGAGTGGGGAAGCCCCGGTGCGACGGGGGTCGAGGACCGTCGCACCGGGGCCGACCCGGCGTGCCGAACAGCGTGATCGCGGCCTTCCCCAGCCGGTAATCGAACTGCTGTTCGAACGTCTGTAACTATAACCCTGCCCTCGGACAGTCCGTCAAGAGAGCACCCTGCGAGAGGGGGCCGGCTACCGACGGGCGGCAGCGGCCCCTGCGGCAAGAGCCTGCTCGATCCGCTCCAGCTCGGCCTCCCCGTGCGCGGACGAGACGAACCACGCCTCGTACGCGGACGGCGGGAGCCAGACGCCGGCGTCCAGCATCGCGTGGAAGAAGGCGGCGAACGCGGCCGTGTCCTGCCGACGGGCGGAGTCGTAGTCGACCACGGCGTCACCGCTGAAGAACACACTGAACAGGTTGCCGGCGCAGTTGACCGTGTGGGGAACGCCGGCACCTGTGAGGGCCGCGTCCGCCAGAGCCGCCACGCGTCCTGCCGTGGCGCCCAGCCGCGCGTACGTGGCGTCGTCCAGGAGCCTCAGCGTCGCGAGGCCTGCGGCGGCCGCAGCGGGGTTCCCCGACAGGGTGCCCGCCTGGTACACGGGCCCGGCGGGTGCGAGCTGGTCAAGGATGGTGGCCGGTCCCGCGACGGCGGCGAGCGGCAGTCCTCCACCGATCACCTTGCCGTACGTGAGCAGGTCGGGCGCCCAGCCCTCGACAGCGCCCTCCAACCCCCACCATCCCTGGGGGCCGACGCGGAAGCCGGTGAGGACCTCGTCCATGATCAGCACCGCGCCGTGCTGGGTGCACAGGTCGCGCAGGCCACGGTTGAAGCCCGCCGGCGGGGGGACGACCCCCATGTTGGCCGCAGCCGCCTCGGTGAGCACCGCCGCGACCTCGCCGGGATGCGCGTCGAAGACCGCAGCGACAGCCGCCAGGTCTCCGTACGGGACGACGATCGTGTCCGCGGCGACACTCGCCGTGACGCCCGGCGAGTCCGGGAGGCCAAGTGTCGTGGCCGCAGACCCGGCCGCCACGAGGAACGCGTCGGCGTGCCCGTGGTAGCAGCCGGCGAACTTCACCACGAGCCGGCGGCTCGTCACCGCCCGGGCGAGCCGGAGCGCCGTCATGACCGCCTCGGTACCGGAGCTGGTGAACCTCACGCGCTCGACCGGTGCAACCCGCTCGACGATCGCCTCGGCGAGCTCGAGCTCGAGGACCGAGGGCGCCCCGAAAGAGGGACCGTCGGCGACCGCCCGCTGCACCGCCGCGACCACCTCGGGGTGAGCATGGCCGAGGATGGCCGGGCCCCACCCGCTCACGAGGTCGACGTAGGAGCGCCCCTCGACGTCGGTGATCCACGCCCCCTGCGCACGCGCCACGAAGCGCGGCGTCCCGCCGACCGCTCCGAACGCTCGTACGGGCGACGAGACCCCACCGGGCATGACAGCGCGGGCTCGGTCGAACAAGGCCTGGTTCATGGGATGTCCCTTTCGATGGGGCGGTCGGGTGTCAGCGTCCGCGCAGCCATCCCGCGACTTCGCTGGCCCAGTAGGTGACGACGATGTCGGCGCCGGCTCGGCGGACCGAGACGAGCGACTCTTCGATGGCGCGTCTCCGGTCGAAGGCACCGGCCGCGGCGGCGAGCTCGATCATCGCGAACTCCCCCGAGACCACGTACGCCGCGACGGGGATGTCCACGGCTGCTCGCGTCCTGGCCACCACGTCGAGGTAGCTGAGCGCGGGCTTCACCATGACGATGTCCGCACCCTCGGCCACGTCGAGTGCGACCTCGCGTACGGACTCGCGTGCGTTCGCCGGATCCTGCTGGTAGGTGAGCCGGTCGCCCTGCAAGGACGACTGCACCGCCTCGCGGAACGGACCGAAGAAGGCCGACGCGTACTTGGCCGCGTACGCCAGCAGGGCGGTGTCCGTGTGGCCGACCTCGTCCAGGGCCGCACGTACGGCGCCGATCTGGCCGTCCATCATCCCGGAGGCGCCCAGAACCCCGGCCCCGGCATCGGCGAGGGTCCTGGCCATGGCGGCGTACTGCACGAGCGTGGCGTCGTTGTCGACCCGACCGGCGGTGTCGAGGACGCCACAGTGGCCGTGGTCGGTGAACTCGTCGAGGCACAGGTCGGCGATGACGGGCAGCTCCGGGCTGGCCTCGAGGCACCAGCGGACACCCTGCGCGAGGATGCCGTCGGGATCGAGCGCGCCGCTGCCGGTGGCGTCCTTGGAGAGCGGGATGCCGAAGACCATGACGGCTCCGACGCCGAGCTCGTACGCCTCTTGCACCGCATCGGTCAGGGAGGACCTGGAGTGCTGTACGACGCCGGGCAGGGAGGCGATCGGACGTGGGTCCGTCGCGCCCTCCGCGACGAAGACCGGCAGGACGAGGTCGGCGGGATCCAGCCGGGTCTCCGCCACGAGTCGGCGGATGCCTGGCGTCGTACGCAGCCGCCTCGGGCGGTGGACCGGGTGGTACGGGTCGTGCGTCACAGGTGCACCCCCTGGACCACGGGCCGGCCGACTGTCGGGGCGCCGGGGCGCTGAGGCGCCGGGCAGCAGTTGCCCGCGCACCGCTCACCGTCGAGAGGCGCGCGCGGGGACTCGGCCGTGAGGTGGCTGCGCAGCAGCGTCACCAGGCCATCGACCATGGCCGGGTGGGTCCCGACGGTCGGCACCCGAGTCATTCGGACACCCAGCTCGCGGGCCGTCTCTGCCGCCTCGTGGTCGAGGTCCCAGATGACCTCCACATGGTCGGAGAGGAAGCCGATGGGAACGAGCACGAAGTCGCTGACGCCTCCCGCCGCCAGCGCGGTCATGGCGTCGTTGATGTCCGGCTCCAGCCACGGGATGGCCGGCGAGCCGCTGCGGGACTGGTACACGAGCTGCCACTCGGGCATCTCGACACCCGCGCGGCGCACGGCCACGTCCAGTGCTGCCCTGGCGACCGCGAGGTGCTGTGCGACGTACGCACCGGGCTGGTCGGAGCCGGGCGCGGGCCACTGGGACTCGGGCCCGGACGTACGGGCCATCGAGGAAGGGATGGAGTGCGTCGTGAAGAGCACGTACGGGCGACGGCCCGGTTCGGCGAGCACGGGCGCCAGCAGCTCTCCCGTGGTCTCCGCGAACCACGGGAACTCCGGGAACGGGGGCACCTTGACGACGTCGACGTCGAGATCGGGATGGTCGGCGAGCGCCACCCCGACGTTCTCTCGGTACTGCCGGCACGACGAGTACGACGAGTAGGCGCTGGTCGCCAGGGCCAGCACGCGGTGCGCACCGGACGCGGCAAGCTCCGCGACGACGTCGGGGACGAACGGTGCGGAGTTCCTGTTGGCGAGGACGACCGGCGTGTGGTCGCCCGTCGCGACGAGACCGGCCTCCAAGGCCGCCCGCAGTGCCCTGTTCTGCTCGTTGATGGGGCTGACACCGCCGAGGGCCACGTAGTGCTGACCCACCTCGTCGAGTCGCTCCGGCGGGATGCCGCGACCTGCCGTGACACGCTCGAGGAACGGCCGTACCTCGTCGAGCGACTCCGGCCCGCCGAAGCCGAGCAGGAGGATGGCGTCGTACGTCACCGCAGCACCTCGGCAACCTCGGTCGCGGAGATGAGCCGACCGGTGTGGAACGGGACCTCGAGCCGTACGTGACGGCGTGTCTCGGAGGCACGCAGGTGGCGCATCAGGTCCACGATGTCGTGCAGGTCCGGGGATTCGAGTGCGAGCACCCACTCCCAGTCTCCGAGAGCGAACGAGGCCACGGTGTTGCTCAGGACCGTGGGGTGGTCGCGACCCATCATCCCGTGCTCGACGAGCAGCGCGCGCCGCTCCTCCTCGGGGAGCAGGTACCACTCGTACGAGCGGACGAACGGGTACACGCTCAGCCACGTCTCCGCCGGCTTCCCACTGAGGAACGCCGGTACGTGGCCCTTGTTGAACTCGGCCGGCCGGTGGACAGCGAACGCGGACCACGTCAGCCCGACGTCGCCCAGCGCGCGGCGCAGCACCCGGAGCGCGTTCTGCAGCCCCTCGGCCGACGGGCCGTGGAGCCACACCATGACGTCCGCGTCCGGCCGCAGCCCCGACGCGTCGTACCAGCCACGCACGGTCACCTCCGGCAGCTCCGCCTCAGCCCGCTGAAGCGCGTCCGCGACGTCGTCAGGGGCTGGGCCCGTACGCGCGAACACCCCCCAGCACGTGTACGTGATCGAGTTGTTGATCTCTCGCGCGGAGACGTGGCTGTCGCTCATGTCGCGATCCTAGGTTCGGTGGTGACGGCCGCGAGGGCGGCCTTGGCCTGTGCGCGCCCGTCCGCGATGCAGTCCGGGACTCCGACGCCGTGGAGTGCCGACCCGGCGACCCGCCAGCTGGACGCCTCCAAGGCATGGTCGACCGTCGCGACCCGCGCGAGATGCCCGACGGTGTACTTGGGCATCACCTTCTGCCAACGGTGGATCCAGGTCGCGGTCGGCCCGCTGGTGGCGTGGAGCACAGACCCGACGTGGTCCCGTACGGCGGACAGGAGCTCGTCGTCGGACCCCCTCGCCACCGCACCGACCCGGTCGGGGACGAACGCGCGGATGAGCACCTCGGTCTCGGGCGCCCGTGACTCCCACTTCGCGGACGAGATCGTGATGCCGCTCACTGGAGCGGCCCCCGCCTCGAGCCAGCCGTG
>DAIEHO010000112.1 GCA_027353565.1 Propionibacteriaceae bacterium | reverse complement strand
CGTCGCACGTACGAGCACATGGCCGCGTTCTGGCCGAGCCAGCCCTCCGGCAACACGATGGCGGCTCATCTGAACTCCACCCCCAAGTACGTGGTGAGCAGCACGGTGACCCAGACCAGCTGGGAACCGACGACGATCATCAGCCACGACCCCTGGGGACGCATCGCCGCGTTGAAGGACGTGGGCCACGGCTCGATCGTGGTGCTCGGCAGCGGGCAGCTGTCCCAGGCCCTCCTCGCACACGGGCTGGTCGACACCTTCACGCTGTTCGTGCATCCGCTGCTGCTGGGCACAGGTGCTCGGCTCTTCGGGCACCGGCCCGCCCTGCGCCGCCTTCGCCTGGACTCGTACGTCGCCTCGGCGCTCGGCACGCTGGTTCTCACCTACAGCCTCTCGTAGGCTGGAGCTGCTGCTCCAGGGAGGTCATATGCCCAGCTTCACCACCACCTTGACCCCTGATGGGAACAACGTGGGCATCGAGGTGCCGGAGGACGTCGTCCTGGGTTTCGGGGTGGGCAGACGGGTCCCGGTCATCGTGACGATCGCGGGCTACAGCTACCCGTCGACAACGGCTGTGATGGGTGGGAAGTACTGGGTGCCGCTCGCCGCGGAGCACCGGCGCGCCGCGGGAGTGGCCGGCGGCGAGACGCACGAGGTCACGCTCACCCACGACACGTCCGAGCGGGTCTCGCAGGTGCCCGACGACCTGGCCGAGGCTCTCGCACGTGCCGGGCTGCGCGAGGCGTTCGACGCGCTCGCCCCGTCCTACCGGAAGGCGCACGTACGGTCGGTCACCGACGCGAAGTCGGAAGCAACCCGCCAGCGACGGGTCCAGAAGGTCGTCGACGCACTCAGCTGACCAGACGAGCCGGGCTCAGTCCGTACGCACGGTGGACATGCTGGCCGGATCGTCGACGAGCGGCTCCAGCGCCCGGCGGCCCGCGCCCACCAGAAGGAGGTTGGCGCCGAGCTGGGCGCTCACGATGCCGACGCCCTCCATCGCGGGGGCCAGTGCCCGGGCCTCCACAGCGGCACGGAGGCCCTGAGGGTCGTACGCGAGCAACGATGACAGGAACCCCCCGAGGAGGATGCGTTCCGGGTTCAGGACGTTGACCACCGTGCCGAGAGCGATGGCCAGGTTCCGCTGTTGACGGGCGACGGTCGCAGCGACGGGGAGCGAGCGGTCGCCGAGCAGCGCGGCCTCGAACGTCTCCGGGTCCATGTGAACCCCGCCCAGGAGCCTGACGAGCTCCTCGCGCGTCACTTCCGCCTCGAGCGAGCCGGAGATGCCCACCGTGTCGACACGCTCCGAACCGGTCACCGGCGTGTGGCCGAGCTCACCGGCGTACCCGTGGGCGCCCCCCCACAGCTCACCGCCCGCGACAACCGCCCCACCGATGCCGCTGGCGCCGCCGTTGAGGTAGACGAAATGGGTGACGCCCCTACCGGCCCCGTAGTCGCGTTCCGCCAAGGCACCCAGCTGGGCGTCGTTGGCGACGTGGACCGGAAGCGACATGGCGGCAGCGAGCGACTCTCCGAGCGGTTCCTCGCGCCACCCGAGATGCGGTGCGTTTCGGACGAGCCCGTCGACCGTACGGACGAGCCCTGGCACGGCGACACCGATCCCCGTGATGCGAAATCCCGATTCCCGCGCACCCATGGCCGACATCACGGTGGTGGCGAGCGTGACCACGTCGGTCATCGACGGAATCCCCGTGAACTCGTGACGCACCCGGCGCCGGACCTGTCCGTCGAGCCCCACGATCGCGACGGTCAGGGCGTCGACCTCGGGGTGGACGGCGAAGGCGGCGATCGTCGAGCTGAGGGTGACGCCGTGGCTGGGCCGTCCGACGGTACCGTCGGTGACGGGGGCCCGTTCCTCAACCAACCCCAGACTGGCTAGGTCGGACACCAGGCTCGCCACCGTCGAGCGGTTCCGCCCTGTGAGGCGTCCGAGGTCTGCTCGGGACATGTGGCCGCCTGTCATGAGGGCCCTCAGGACCGCCGTCAGGTTGTCCCGGCGAACATCCTCACTGGTGCCTTTGCGCACGCGCCCCCTCCTTCCTCGGCGGCCAGAGTAACCCCTTGCGGCAGGCCCACAACGTCAGGTTGGTGGCGGCTCACGACAAATGACCGCCGCGGAACGCCTCAACGGCATGAGCCGCGCACCGGGAGCGCAGCGTGACACAGGCGTTACCTGGTGGAAACGTCACCCACGTAGGTTCTGGGCTGTGACCATCAAGGTGGCGTTGC
>DAIEHO010000099.1 GCA_027353565.1 Propionibacteriaceae bacterium | reverse complement strand
TCCGCTCCGCCGAGACGGGCATGCGGGTGGCGACGGTCGCGATGCCGAGCTAGAGACCTCGTGGGTGCCGTACCGGCTACGCCGGTCGCACGCCCCGGACCAGCTGGGACGCCGGGCTGCCGATCACCGACGCGTCGACGTGCCTGTCGAAGGTGTTGTGGAAGCTGCGGGCCTCGTCGTCGAAGTAGCCGGCCTCCCACACCCGCGCGGTCTCGTCGCCTGCACGCGAGAGCACCAGGCGCCGGACCGTGTCCTCGACCACGCCGCGGCCGAGCGTGCCGTTGACCTCCAGGTGGTGGGTCTGCGGGTAGGCGTACGACGAGTCGTAGCTGCCCAGCAGGGTCCCGACGGCTCCCGACGCGAGCTCCAGGGCCACCGCCAGCGTCGTGAAGGTGCCGGGTCGGGCCTTGTCGTACAGCTGCGCCATGACCGAGGAGATCGGCCCGCAGAGGTGCTCAAGCATGTCGAGCCCGTGGACCTGCGTCTCGATCAGGTTGGCGTGCGGGGAGGTCCCGAAGTTGGGCTCGCCGCCGAACCGCCAGGTCGCGAACACGAGGTCGCCGAGCTCGCCCGCGGTGATCGCCCGGTGCAGCCGGAGCACGGGCTCGGCGAAGCGGTGGTTGAGGTCGATGCCGAAGAAGAGGTGGCGCTCCGCCGCCTCCGCGAGCAGGACGTCCGCCTCCGCCAGGTCGAACACCAGGGGCTTCTCCACGAACAACGGGATGCCGCGCCGGATGAGCCGCAGGGTGAGGTCGAAGTGCGCCTCGTTGGCCAGGGAGACGGTCACCAGGTCCGGCCGCTGCTCGTCGAGCATCGCGTCCAGGTCGGTGTACGCGGTGCTGCCGTAGGCGCGGGCCCGGGCGTCGGTCCGGTCGGGGTCCCGGCCCAGGACCCCGCAGAGCACCGTGTCCGTGCGGTCGGCGAACACCCGGGTGTGCTGCTCCCCCCAGCCGCCCGTCCCCACCACGGCCACCCGCAGCGGTGGACCCTCGGCGGGTCGGCGCGGAGCGAAGGGCGGGACGAAGTCGACCGGGCTCACGGCCACAACGTACGCGCAGCGTCCGACGACCAGCCCGGTCAGCAGCCCGAGGTGGCCGAGGATCGCACCGACGTCCGGGTCCTGGCACAGCGCCCCGCGCCCCACGACGACCGCCCGCCGACGCGCCGGCGCCGCGCGGTGGGTGAAGGTGGCGCACGATGCGCGACGGCCGGCAGCCCGTCCCGTCCCCCGCTAGGCGCGCGGGTCCCTGATCAGGCGCTCGAGCGGAAGGATGGCGGCGCCGATCGCCACGGTGTCGCCGCCGAACGTCGAGGGCAGCAGGTCGAACTGTGATCCCGGCCGATCCAGGCAGCTGGCCCGCACCGCTTCCTCGATCCGGTCCGCCATCGCGTCCATCAGGCGGATGCCCACCCACCCGCCGAGCACGATGCGTTGCGGGTTGGTCAGGTTGACGAGGTTCGCGAGGCCGTGGGCCAGCGCGTCGATCGCGTCGTCGAGCACCGCTGCGGCGCCCGCGTCACCGCCCTGTGCGGCCTCGAGGAGCTGCCCGATCGCCCGCCACCCGGTGCCGTCGAACGTGCCACCGCGTTCGGCCCAGGCGTCCAGCATGGCCTGCGCTCCGACGTACGCCTCGACGCAGCCGCGGCCACCGCATCGGCACACGCGGCCGTGGCGCTCGACCTTGGTGTGCCCCCACTCGCCGGCGCTCGATCGCCAGCCCGACTGGAGCCTGCCCTCCTGGATCAGGCCGACCCCGACGCCACGGCCGAGGAGTGCGACGACCGCGTGGTCCACGCCTCGCGCCGCACCGAACCACTGCTCGGCCTTGGCCTGCGTCTTGGCTCCGTTGTCGGCGAACACCGGCACGTCCATCGGCAGCAGGTCGTCGATGCGCACCGGAGGCCAGCGCAGGTTCTGCGCGTAGAGCGTCTGCGTCCCGTCGGCGTCGTTCTCGACGATGCCGGGCATCGCCAGCCCGACGCCGAGCACGCGGGGCCACTCGTCGGCATGCCGCTCGCGAAGCGCCTCGACGGCCTCACGCAGGTCGCGCCCGATCGCGTCGGGGTCCTCTTCCGCGCGACCTCCGCGGAACTCCCGGTCGACCGCGCTCATCGACAGGTCGAAGAGCTCGACCGCGACGCCACGCTCACCGATGTCGGCCCCCATCGTGTAGGCGCCGTCGGGGAGCGGCTCGATGAGCGCGATGGGGCGCCCGCCGCCGGACGCGACGGTCCCGGTCTCGTGGACCAGCCCCTCGGCCGTGAGGTCGGCGACGAGGTTGGAGGCGCTGGCCGGTGACAGGCCGCACTCGCGCGCGATGTCGGCTCGGGTGGTCTGGCGGGCGAGGATGACGTGACGCAGGACGGCCGAACGGTTGCGCAGGCGCAGGGCGGTGACAGTGGTCTGCTCACCGCTGCCGCGTGTGCGCCCGCTCACGTCGGTCGTCATCGCGTCAGGCCGCCGTTCTCGTCATTCCTGCGGACGATACGCAAGAGCGTGGCGTCCGCGCGGGCGATGGCGCGCAGTCCTCGCGCGGAGGCCTCGAGCACCACGTCGCCACCGTCCAGCAGGACCGGTGCGTACGAGGAGACGGCGGGCCGGGCTCCGGTCAGCTCGAAGTCGAGCCAGTCCCCCGCCTGGAGCCGGACGCCCAGCGACCGGTCGGCCCGGTCGCCGGTGCTCGGGTCGTGGGTGAACAGGTCGGACGGTGCGTCCTGCCGCCCGGTCCACGTGAGGGCCGACAGGTCGTCGGCGCGCAGGGCGTCGAACGGCACGGGGTGCTTGATCGAGTACGACGCGCCCGCCCCGCGGAAGCCGTAGCCCCAGGCTGGGATCACCGCCGGTCGTTCGCCCGTGGTCGCGGCGAGGACGTCAGGTCGCCAGGTCGCCGCTTCGAGTCGCAGGTTCTCCACCAGCTCGTCGAGCACCGCCCCGGCCTCCGTGGGCGTCAGCTGCGGTGCGCCCTCCGCGCTGGCGACGAACCGGTCCCAGGATCTCGGCGGCGTCACGCTGACCGGGGAGGTGTCGGTGGCGAGCTTCTTCCAGGTCCACAGGTTCCAGCCGATGTCGAACGTCTCGTAGAGCCGGAAGGCCGTGTACAGCCACTCCAGGTAGTTCTCCCCACCCTCACCCATGTACAGCGGGAGGCCGAGCTCGTCGCGGAGGCGCAGGTAGGGGGCGATGCTCGCCTCGTCCGTCGGCGACCAGTACTTGTGGAAGTGCAGGGCGGCGTTGTCGTCCCAGCGCTCGGAGAAGGAGGCGAAGCTGGTCGCCCAGTGGGACCCCTCGTACTGCAGCAGGTGCACCGGGTCGACCTCGCGGATCGTCGCGGTCAGGTCGCGGTACAACGCGGTCAGCTCGTTGCGGTAACGGTACTGCCAGTCGTTGGGGAGCGGCTCGTTGAGCAGGTCGTAGCCGAGCACAGTCGGCTCGTCGGCGTACCGGCTGGCGAGGTCCCGCCACAGCCGCAGGGTCAGGTCCCTGTACCGCCGGTCCATGAACAGCTCCGGGATGCCGTTCGGGGAGTCGTCGATGTTGGTGCCGGTCTGCCCGCCGGGCGCGCCGTGCAGTTCGAGCAGCACGCGCAGGCCGTGCTTCTTCGACCAGGCGACCAGGCGGTCCAGCAGTGCGTACCCGTCCTCGCGGGGGTCGCCGTCCTCGTCCTGGACGACGCGCGAGTTGATCGGCACCCGGATGTGGTCCAGGCCGCAGGCGGCGATCCGGGCGATGTCGGCCTCGGTGACGAACACGTCGCGGTAGGCGTGCCAGAACTGCTCGGCCCGGTGGGTGCCCACCAGGCGGTCGACGAGGGCTTCGATCTGCCGCGGCGACTGGGCTCCCGGCCCCAGCCCCCACATGTACCCCTCCGGCAGCAGCCACCCGCCCAGCCCCACACCGCGGAGCAGGACGGGCCGTCCGGAGCCGTCGACCAGCCGACCGTCGTCGGCGTGGACGAACCCGGTCGCGGTCGACACGGGCGCGAGGCTGGAGGTCACGTGCATGCTCCTGGTCACTTGAGGGTCACTTGACGGTCACGTGAGGTCACTTGAGGCCCGACAGGGCGAAGCCCTGCACGATGTGCCGCTGGAAGACGACGAAGACGACGAGAACCGGCACCACCATCAGCGCGGCGGCGGCCATCTGCAGGGACGGGTTGGTGGCGACCTGCTGGTTGAGCAGCGCGATCCCGACGGAGAGCGTGTAGAGGTTCTGGTCGCTGGCGATGACCAGCGGCCACAGGAAGCTGTTCCAGCCGCTGATGAACGTCAGGACCACCTGGACCGCGAGGATGGGTCGCGACATGGGCAGCACGATCTGACCGAAGATCCGCGCCTCGCCCGCCCCGTCGATCCGCGCGGCCTCGATGACCTCCGTCGGGATCGTCGTCATGAACTGCCGGAACATGAAGACGCCGAACGCGCTCACGAGCGTCGGCATCGCGATGCCGAGGAGGGTGTTGGTCAGGCCGACGGCGTTGAGGATGAGGTAGGTCGGGATCATCGTCACCTGGACCGGGATCATCATCGTGGTCAGGACCAGGAAGAAGATGGGCTCCTTGCCGCGGAACGTGAACTTGGCGAACCCGTAGCCGGCCATCGCCATCAGGACGAGCCCGACCATGCTGATGGCCACCACCGCCAGGGTGTTGACCAGGTACCGCCCGAAGTCCAGCTGCCGCATCAGCTGGACGAAGTACTCGAGCGTGACGTGCTGCGGGAGCACGTGCGGCGGGTAGGCCATCGACTCGCGGCGGGGCTTCACGGCCGAGACGATCATCCAGGCGAACGGGAACGCGGTGGCCACCGCCCCGAGGGACAGCACCGTCCCGACGATCCACGGACGGCGTCGGCGCAGGCGCCGAGCGGGGTGCAGCGGGCTCACGGAGACGGGCCGCGTCATCGTCTCAGTAGTCGACATCGGCCCTCCTCGACCGCAGCTGCAGCAGCGTGACGGCGGCGATCACGGCGAACAGGACCACCGAGCCGGCGCTGGCGTACCCGAAGCGCGCTCCCGCGAAGCCCTGCTGGAAGAGGAACAGCGAGATGCTGGTCGACGACCCGAGCGGACCGCCCTTGGTGAGCACGAACGCCTCGTCGAAGAACTGCAGCCAGGCGATGACCGTCGTCACGGTGACGAAGAGGATCGCGAAGCGCAGGAGCGGCAGGACGACCGAGCGAGTGGTGCGCCACCGCGACGCCCCGTCCAGCGCGGCCGCCTCGAGGTACTCCCGGGGCACCCCCTGCAGCGCTGCGAGCAGGATGATCGTGTTGAGCCCCGTGCCGCGCCAGATCGCGACGAGTGCGACCGACACCTTCACCAGCGCCGGGCTGGACAGCCACTGCACGGGTCCCAGCCCGACCAGGGAGAGCAGGTAGTTGATCAACCCGAACTGGGAGTTGTACAGGTAGCCCCACACGAGCGCGATCGCGACGATGCCGGTGATCGCCGGCAGGAAGTAGCACGACCGCAGGAACCGGAAGAACCGGCTCTGCGACTGGTTGAGCAGCAGCGCGATGGTCAACGAGACGACGACGACGGAGGGCACGCCGAGCACCACGTAGAAGCCGGTGTTGCGCATGGCCTGCCAGAACGCCGGGTCGCCGAACAGCTCGCGGTAGTTCGCCAGTCCCGCGCCGGAGACCTTCGACAGGTCGCCGAGCCCGGCCGCGTCCATGTCGGTGAGGCTCACGCCGGCCGCGACGAGGATCGGCAGCACGCCGAACGCCATGAGCAGCACGGTCGCCGGGCCGATCAGCACGTACGGCGTGGCACGAGTTCGCATCGGGTCTCTCCTCGGGTCGTGACGGGGGCCGGACCGGCGGAGGCTGGAGGCTCGCCGCCGCCGGTCCGGCGCCCTGCACTCAGTTGATCGACTGGCCCTTGGTGGCCGCGAACAGCTTGGTGAGCGCAGTCTCCTTGTCGGTACCGGTCAGCGCGATCGAGTTGAGCGCGTCCAGCAGGGCCTTGCCGGTCGCACCGTCCCAGTTGGGCACGAGCGGCACGATCTTGGCGTTGGCCAGCTGGGCGGCGTACACGGCGACGAGGGGGTCCGAGGTCAGGGTGCTGTCCGCCAGCGCCGCCTTCACGGTCGGCAGGTCACCGTTGAGCTGGAACCACTTGACCTGCGTGTCCGGCTTGGACAGGAAGTCCAGCAGTTGCAACGCCCCTGCCTTGTGCGCGGTCTTGGCCCACACCGCCATGTTCGAGCCGGCGAGCAGCGAGGTGTTGGTGGTGCCCTTGGGCAGCGGCGCCACGGACCACTTGCCGGCGAGGTCCGCCGCAGCGTCCTTGATGGCGGCCGCGAGGTAGGGGCCGGAGACGAGCATCGGTGTCACGCCCGACACGAAGCCCTGGGTCTGGTCGAAGTCGCTGTTGGTCGGCACGCTCTTGTCCGCGTACAGGCCGGTGTACAGGTCGACCGCCTGCCGGAACGCGGGGGTGTCGAAGTTGACGTTCCCGTCGGCGCCGACGATGTCGCCGCCGAAGTCCCAGGTCATCTCGACCGGCAGGGGGCTGTCCCACTGCGGGATGTAGTACCCGTACTGGCCCTTGCCGCGCGCCGCGAGAGTCTTTGCGTCCGCCCGCAGCTCGTCCCACGTGGTCGGCGGCTTCGCGATCCCGGCGGCCGACAGGATGTCGGAGCGGTAGAACAGCACCCGCGTGTCGCTGATCCACGGGACGCTGGTGACCTTTCCGCCGACGGCGGTGGCCTTGCCCGCGACACCGTCGAGGAAGTTGGTCGTCGCGAGGTTGGGGTGCCCGGCGAGCGTGGCGTCGTCCAGGGTGAGCAGTGCGCCCGTGTCGGCGTAGGTGCGCAGCTTGGACAGCCCCACCTGCAGGACGTCGGGACCGTCGCCCGAGGCGACCGCCGTGGTCATCTTCTGGTCGACGCTGTCCCAGGGGATCGCGACGGCCTTGACCTTGATGCCCGTCGACTGCGTGAACGGTGCGACGAGCTGGTCGAACTTCGTCGTGGCATCGCCCATGACCCAGACCGTGAGCGGCCCGTCAGGCGGCGCGGCCGAGCCTTGGCCGCCACCGGTGGAAGCCGCCGGAGCTGCACCGGCGCCGGAGCTGCAGGCCGCCAGTCCCAGTACGGCAACGAACCCGACGGACGCCAGGGCGCGCCGGGTGGAGATGTTCGCCATCGAAGATCCCTTTCAGGTGGGTGTGAGCACGCCATGCCGAGGATGAACCCTTGCCCGAACCGGGAGCAGCCGGCCTGGACGCGTCCGACCGTCGGCGACCGACAACCGCGTCGTTGTCGCCTGCCGTCCGCCGCCTCGTCATCGGGCTTATTCCAGACCTTAGCCTAAGTCGTGGAGATTGTCTCTAGCGACGTTCGCGCTCAGGCGCACTGCGCGAGCTCGTCTCTCTCCTCATCGGCTGACCTCACTGCTGCGCAGGTCCCCGGAACGACGAGAGGCGCAGCACCGCTGGGGTGCTGCGCCTCTCGTGCTGGTCCTACCGTGCGCCCGAAGGGACTCGAACCCCCAACCTTCTGATCCGTAGTCAGATGCTCTATCCATTGAGCTACGGGCGCCCGGCCCTCGCGGGCCACAGGAGAGGGTACAGGGTCCGGTGGGGTACGCCCAAACGGCTCGGGGTGGGGCCGGGGCCGGCGGCTCGCAGGCCCGAGCCACCGGCCGAGGAGAGCCCCGGGCCGTGTCGGTGGGCGTCCCTAGCATCGCGACATGGACTACAAGATCGAGCTCATCATCCTGCCCGTCTCCGACGTGGACCGGGCCAAGGAGTTCTACGCCGACAAGGTCGGGTTCGTGGTCGACCACGACCAGCGCGTGAGCGACCACCTGCGGTTCGTCCAGCTCACGCCGCCCGGATCAGCCTGCTCGATCGCCTTCGGCGAGGGTCTCGTGGACACGCCACCGGGGTCGGTGCACGGGCTGCAGATCGTCGTCGCGGACGC
>DAIEHO010000096.1 GCA_027353565.1 Propionibacteriaceae bacterium | reverse complement strand
ATCTGCCAGGTACGGCCGATCGCGTCGCGGATCTGTACGGAGATCTTCGGTCCGTAGTAGGCGGCGCCACCCGGGTCGGGCACCAGCTCGAGGCCCGAGTCCCGGCCGACCTGCTCGAGCACCTGGGTCGCGATGTCCCACTGCTCGTCGGTGCCGATGAACTTGTCGGGCTTCGACTCGTCCTTGGTCGACAGCTCCAGGTAGTAGTCGTGCAGACCGAAGTCGTCGAGCAGCGTGAGGACGAAGGCCAGCAGGTGCCGCACCTCGTCGGCCGCCTGGGAGGCCATGACGTAGCTGTGCGAGTCGTCCTGGGTGATGCTGCGTACCCGGGTCAGACCCTGCAGGACACCCGACTTCTCGTTGCGGTAGACGGTGCCGAACTCGAAGAACCGCAGCGGCAGCTCACGGTAGGAACGCCCGCGCGACCGGAAGATGAGGTTGTGCATCGGGCAGTTCATGGCCTTGAGGTAGTAGTTCTGCCCGTCGTCGTCCATGGGCGGGAACATGCCCTCGGCGTAGTACGGGAGATGCCCCGAGGTGTAGAAGAGGTCTTCCTTGGCGATGTGCGGCGTCCCGACGTACTGGAAGCCGTTGTCGATGTGCGCCTGGCGGACGTAGTCCTCCATCTCGCGCTTGATGACGCCACCCTTGGGGTGGAAGATCGGCAACCCGGCACCCAGCTCCTCGGGGAAGCTGTAGAGGTCCAGCTCGGTGCCGAGCCGACGGTGGTCACGTCGTACGGCCTCGGCCTGACGGAACTCGTACGCCTCGAGGTCCTCCCGGCTCGCCCACGCGGTCCCGTACAGACGTTGGAGCTGCTGGTTCTTCTGGTCGCCACGCCAGTACGCGGCGCTCGACCGGGTCAGCGAGAAGGCCTTGATGTAGCCGGTGTGGGGCACGTGAGGGCCGCGGCACAGGTCCTTCCACGCGACCTCCCCGTTGCGGCGGACGTTGTCGTAGATCGTCAGCTCCCCGGCGCCCACCTCCACGGACGAGCCGTCGTCGGCGGTCGAGCCGCCCTTGAGCCCGATGAGCTCGAGCTTGTACGGCTGGTCGGCGAGCTCAGCGCGTGCCTCCTCGTCCGTGACCGTGCGGCGGACGAACCGCTGGCGCTCCTTGACGATGCGCTGCATCGACTTCTCGAGCGCCTTGAGATCCTCGGGAGTGAAGGGCTGCTCGATGTCGAAGTCGTAGTAGAAGCCGTCGGTGATCGGCGGCCCGATGCCGAGCTTCGCGTTCGCGCGAAGGAGCTGTACGGCCTGGGCGGCGACGTGTGCCGACGAGTGCCGCAGGATCGCGAGGCCCTCGTTCGACGTCGCGAGCACCGGCTCGACGGTCGCCCCATCCAGCAGCTCGTGCGCGAGGTCAACCGTCTGGCCGTCGACCTTCATGGCCACCACGGACTGGTCTTCGCCGAAGAGGTCCAGCCCCGTCGTCGTGCCCTGCAGGTCCTTCACCTCGGAGGTCTCTGCGCGGACGACGGTGATGCTGGGCACGGTGTTCCTTTCGTATGCGCACGGGATCGAAGGTGTCGGTCCGCACGGGCGCGTGGCGCCGTCGGCCATTCTGCTACATCCGCCCGCCCCAGGTCGCCCGGGATTGCCTCGTGGCGACGGATCCGAACATCTACGGTCTTGCGGGCCCACCCTGTCCCCACGCACCCGGTCGGGTCCGGGGACAGATCCACCACGTCGCTCGTCATCGGTCGTGCCAGCGACGCTTCCTCGGCTCTCTGGTTCCAAGCGACAGCCGACCCGCGGGCTTGCCGCAGGGCGTCGAGCTCCGGCTCACGACCAACTGAATGCGGCCGCGTCCGGATGGCTCTCGGTGTCGTGCATCGCGTCGAGGACCGCCATGTCCGCGTCGGAGATCTCGAAGTCGACCTGCGCGTTCGCAGCGATGTGGTCCGCGGAGGTCGCCTTGGGCAAAGGCACCGCACCCTTCTGCAGCAGGTAGCGGATGGAGAGCTGCGGAGCCGTCACGTCGTACCGGCGGCCCATGTTGACGATGTCGGGGTGGTTGACGATGCGGCCGTGCGCGAAGGGCGAGTACGCCTCCACCACGATGCCGTGCTCAGCGCAGGCCGCCACTGTGTCGGCGACGTCACAGCCGATGTACCACTGGATCTGGTCGATGGCGGGGATCGTGTGGCAGGCGGGCAGAAGGCTCTCGAGATCTTCTCGCGTGAAGTTGGAGACACCGATAGCTCTGACGCGTCCGTCGGCTAGGAAGCCTTCCATGGCCCGCCACACCTCCCTGTTCTCCTCGCGGCAGTCCTTGCCCATCTCGTCCCAGGGCCAGGGTGCGTGGATGAGGAGCAGATCGAGGTAGTCGAGCCCGATCTCGCGCATGCTGATCGCGAACTGCTCGAGCGCGGCCGCGTAGCTCTTCGCCTCGGCAGGCACCTTGGAGGTGACGAAGATCTCCCCGCGAGGGATCCCCGAGTCGCGAACGGCTCGTCCGACGGAGGCTTCGTTGTGGTACGCCCTCGCCGTGTCGATGTGCCGGTAGCCGGCGTTCAGCGCCGCCGCGACCGCGTCGTAGCACTCATCGCCCTCCTTGAGGAGCCATGTGCCGAAGCCGAGCTTCGGGATCGTGGTCCCCCCTGTGAGCGGGAACGTCTCTGCCAGTGCGCTCATGATTTCCTCTCGTTCGTCAGTGCCATCCTGGCACTCGCTCCACACCCCACCCGTCATGGGGAACGCCGGGCCCAGTGCGTGCACGCCGACAGTCGTTACGGAGGTCAGGTCGCGGCGAGGCTGGGAGCCTTCCTGCGGACGCTAGGCTGCGGCCCCGTGGGCAGCAGAACCGTCAGCGTGGCGCGCGTCGAGTCTGCCGGACGTCAACGTCTGACGAGGGCGCTGCCCGGCCTCGCCGCGACGGGCCTGGCGCTGGCTGTGCTCTGCCTCGTCGCTCCGCTCGCAGCCGCGCTGGCATCGGCGGTGGTTGTCCTGTTCCTCGCTCCCCTCGGCAGCACGTTCACGGGTCGCGTCGGTGCGGTCCTCTTGATCTGGATGACAGCGTCCCAGTTCGCATACATGGTCCCCTGGGCGGCGTCCTTCCCCCCACGGCAGGCTGTCGCCTGGACTCTGGCTGCCATGGCGGCATTGGCTTGGTGCGCGAGAAGAGGAGTGGCATCGGGTCTCCGTCACGTCCTGGGACGACTCGGACTTCCAGCGGTCTCGCTCCTCGCGTTCGTCGCGGTCGTGGTCTGGTGGTTCTGGCCCTGGCGGGGGGACGTCACCCACGTCCTGGACCGCATGCTCCTCGGCTGGGACAACTCGGGCCACTTCGCCATGGTGGAGCAGCTTCGGACGCCGCAGGCCGCAGCGGCGAACTCGTTCGCGGGCTACCCCCGCGGGTATCACTCCCTGGTGGCGTCTCTCATGGAACTCGGATCGGGACGCCCAGCGGGCCTCGACTCCGAGATCGTCGCCTATGCCTACGCCACTCTGGTTGTGATCGGGGCGTGCGTCGTACTTCTGGCTGCCTTTGTCCTGGACGCGCCCGTGCTCTGGCGGCGGCCAGTGCTGCTGGTGCCCGCGGTCGCCACCCTGGTGACCCTCTACCTTCAGCTTGAGGACGCCTCCCAAGTGCCCTTCTACGGCTTCGGCAACTTCCTGGAGGCGGCAGCCTTCGCCGGAGCCGGTGTCCTTGTGGCTGTCCGCTGGACGCGCCGAGAGGACGCCTGGCGGTGGTTCCTTCTGGGCTGTGCGGCTGCTGGGATCGTCGGCACATGGCCGCTGCTCCTGGTCTTCCTCGTGCCGGTGCCCGTGGCGGTCTGGCTGGCCAGACGTCCGTTCGAGCCCAAGGCTCTTCGACGGATGGCTTCTCGCGCCAGCGTCGCACTCGTCCCGGTGGTGCTGGCCGCCGCCGCCCAGCCCCCGGTCACCCAGGCGCTCACGGCCTCAGGTCAGTCGTCTGTCGGTCCGCTCGCGGCCCTCGACCGCTTTCTGCTGCTCGACGGGGCCATAGGGACGAGTTCGCTGGCGTGGCCCGTCGTGTTTCCTCTGGCTGGGGTGGTGGTCCCGCTCGGCCTCACCCTCTACGGACGGCGCTCCCCCGCTCGTAGACGCGCTGCGTTGCTGTGGCTGCCGGGGGCTGTGGCGTTGGGCGCGGCGTTTCTGATGTTGGGGTACGAGGTCGCCCGCGTGGGGTCTCCCCGCTACTACGGCATCAAGGTTCTCTGCGCGGCCACGCTGGTCGCCGGCTCCGTTGC
>DAIEHO010000076.1 GCA_027353565.1 Propionibacteriaceae bacterium | reverse complement strand
CGTGCCGGACGAGTCGAACCACGCGCTCGCCGACTGGATGAGCCGCGGCTGCTACGACGACCTCCTCGCCGGCGGGGTGAAGCTGTACCTGTACCAGAACGCCATGATCCACTCGAAGACGGCGACCGTCGACGGTGTCTGGTCGACCGTCGGAACAGCGAACCTCGACCGGCTGAGTCTCGCGGGCAACTACGAGATCAACGTCGAGATCTTCTCCGACGAGGTCGCGCAGACCCTCGAGCAGGTCTTCGCCAACGACCTCAAGAACTGCGTCGAGCTGACGACCGCCGAGTGGCGTACGAGGTCGGTCGCCGCCCGCATCTCCGAGCGGGCGATCGCACCGTTCCGCGCGGTCTTCTGAGCGATGGTGATGTACTGATCCCGTGCCGCGCAGCCGCAACCCACTGCTGACCAGTCTGGTGGGTCTGAGGGGCAACGGCCGGGCGTGTGTCTACACCGAGCCCATGTGGGGTCTGTCGATGATGCTCGTCCTCCCGTACACGTCGGTCTTCATGCTCGCACTCGGCGTCGCCGACCAGCAGATCGGCCTCCTGGCGACGATCTCGATGCTGTCCCAAGTGGTCTTCGGTCTTCTCGGCGGGGTGATCACCGACAAGCTCGGGCGGCGCCTCACCACAGCCCTGTTCGATGTCGTCGCGTGGGTGATCCCGTGCGCCATCTGGGCCGTCGCGGCGAACTTCTGGGCGTTCCTGATCGCCTCGCTGATCAACGGTGCCTGGCAGGTGACCCAGAACTCATGGGACTGCCTGCTGGTGGAGGACGTCGACCGCAGGGAGATCACGAAGCTGTACTCGCTCATCAAGGTGGCAGCCGAGTTCTCCGCCCTCTTCGCACCGATCGCGGCGCTGCTGGTGTCACGCCTGGGTCTCATACCGGCGGTGCGGATCCTCTACGTCAACGCGTTCTTCATCATGACCGTGAAGATCGTCATCCTGTGGAAGGCCACGACCGAGACCCGGACCGGACGACTGCGGCAGGAGCAGACCCATGGGGTGAGCATGTGGCGCCTCCTGGCGGAGTACCGAGGGGTCCTCGGCCTCGTCCTCCGGTCGAAAGGGACCATCTTCGCGCTCGCCATCTCAGCGATCGTCGGCGCGGTGACGCTGGTGAACGCGACGTTCTGGCAGCTGGCGATCAGCCAGCGTCTGGGCGTCCCCGACCCGTTGCTGCCGTTCTTCCCGATGGTCCGCTCGCTGCTGTCGGTGGTCTTCTTCTTCACGGTGATCCCGTACCTCACCCACGCGAAGCACCTGAAGCGCCCGACGCTGTGGGGGTTCGTCAGCTACCTGGGCGGCCAGCTGCTCCTGGTCCTCATCCCGGCATCGGCGGGCGGCGCACGAGCGTCGACCTATGCGATGCTCGCCGCCTGCCTTCTCCTCGACGCGTTCGGCGCCGGCATCCTGTTCATGCTCACCGAGTCATTGGTGGCCCTTCACGTGGACCGGGACGAACGGTCCCGTGTGATGGCGATCCAGCGCACCTGCGTGATGCTCGTCACCGCCCCCTTCGGATGGATCTCCGGCTGGCTGTCCGGCATGGATCGCTCCTGGCCCTTCGTCCTCACCAGTGGGCTGCTGTTGCTGGGTCTGGTCGTCACGGCCCGCTTGTGGGTGACCACCCACACCGAGCCGGCGACGACGGCGGCTCACGATCTGGCATAGACAGGCCCGGTCCACGACGGGGCGCTTCGGCCGGAGGCGGCCCATCTGCCCACAGGTGTCCAGGGTTAGTTCTGCTCGGGCTGGGTAAAGTCGAGGTATGGGCATTCTTGGATGGATCGTTTTGGGTTTGATCGCTGGCGCAATCGCGAAGGCGATCCTGCCTGGTAAGCAAGGGGGCGGCTGGCTGGTCACCCTCCTCCTCGGCATCGTCGGAGCACTCCTCGGTGGCTTCCTCGGAAGCGCCCTTTTCGGCGTGACGCTGGGCTCGTTCTTCGAGATCCGTACGTGGCTGCTCGCCATCGGCGGGGCCCTGATCGTCTTGCTCATCTGGGGCTTCGCGACCAGGGGGCGTGGGCGCCGTACGGTCTAGCTGGTCCGTCTTCAACTCACCGCCGTCCGGCATGGCCGGGCGGCGGTGTCGCGTCTGCGGGCGGGAACGGGTTCGTACGTCTCAGACGAGGCGGCGGTCCGTGGCCCAGCGGGTGAGCTGATGGCGGTTCGAGAGCTGGAGCTTGCGGAGCACGCTCGAGACGTGGGTCTCGACGGTCTTGATCGAGATGAACAGCTCGCGCGCGATCTCCTTGTAGGCGTAGCCGCGTGCGATGAGCCTGAGGACCTCGCGCTCTCGCTGGCTCAGCCGGTCGAGGTCCTCGTCGACGGCCGCGATGTCGATGGAGCCCGAGAACGCATCGAGGACGAACCCGGCCAGCCGCGGTGAGAAGACGGCGTCGCCGTCGGCGATCCGGCGGATCGCGTCGACGAGCTCGAGGCCGTTGATCGACTTCGTGACGTACCCGCGCGCGCCGGCACGGATCACCCCGATGACGTCCTCGGCGGCATCCGACACGGACACAGCGAGGAACTTGATGTCGGGGTCCTTCTCGTGGACCTGCTTGATGACCTCGATGCCTCCGCCACCTGGCAGATGGACGTCGAGCAGGACGACGTCGGGCGTGGTCGCCAGCACGGCCGTCACTGCCGTTTCGACGTCGGACCCTTCGCCGACCACGCTGACGAGCGGGCCGATCTCGTGCTTGACGCCCGCCCGGAACATCGCGTGGTCGTCGACGATCACGACGCGCTGACGGGCTGGACGCTGCCCAGTGGTCTCGCTCATGCTCACTCCAGTTCCATTCGAAGCCAGACCTCGGTGCCTTCACCGGGGGCTGATCGGATCCTTGCCGTACCGTCATGGCGAGCCATGCGGTCGACGATCGACCCGCGCACGCCCATCCTGTCATCGGACACCGAGGCCACCTCGAAGCCCTGGCCGCGGTCGCGAACGTACACCTCGGCCACGTCGTCGAGGATCTCCGCGTACACGTCGACACGGTCGGCTCCCGAGTGCTTCGCGGCGTTGAGGATCGCCTCGCGGCTCGCCCGAACGAGGGCATCCATCCTCACATCCATGCCGTGGTCCCCGACGACGACGAGGTCGACCGTCACCCCGCGGTCGTCCTCGACCTCGGCCGCGGCCGTCGCGAGCGCCGCCTTCAGCGTGTCGGCCTCGCGCGACGCCCCGTACAGCCACTGCCGGAGCTCACGCTCCTGCTTGCGGGCGAGCGCCGCGACGGCCTTCGGGTCGTCGGCCTGGCGCTGGATGAGCGCGAGCGTCTGCAGTACGGAGTCGTGCAGGTGCGACGCGACGTCGGCGCGTGCGTTGGCGAGCAGCTCCTGCTCGCGGGCGGCAGTCAGCGCGGTACGCGTACGGAACGCCCAAGGTGCTGCCACGGCGAGCAGGACGACGAACAGGATGACGCCGATCCACTGCGGGGTCGTGAGCTGCTGGACCCCGAAGCCGCGCGCCACGGTCAGGACGATTCCGCCCGCGATGAGTGCGATGCCGAGCAGTGCCTGGACCACGGCCCGCATGCGCCGGCGCCGCCCGATCCGGGGGGCGAGGCTGTCCGCCTGCCGCCAGACCAGCGCGACTCCGACGGCGAAGAGCACCATCGGCCAGAACGGGAAGACCTGCCAGCTCGGCACGAGGAACTGGACGAGCAGCGCCACCCCGACCCCGAGGAGCAGCAGCGCCACACGCTCGCCGATGTCGGCCGACCGGACCGAGGTCTGGGTACGCATCCCGGTGCGGGTCGCTGCGTCGATGCCGGGCGCCGCCGGGTTCCGGTCGACGGGCATCGCGAGCCACAGGACCGCGTACACCACGGCGCCGACCAGCTGTACGCCGGCGAGCGCAACGACGATCGCGCGGATCAGCAGCACCGGCCATCCCAGGTGTGCGGCGAGCCCTGTGCAGACGCCTCCGAGCCATGCTCCCGACGCGACCCGGGTCGCCTTGAGCTGTTGCGCCGGCAGAGGAGGCGCGGGAGTGGCTGCGTCCGCCGACTCCTGCTCGTCGAGCTGGGCGGCGATCTCGGCGAGCGAAGGCCTCGGCGCGGACGACTCCGGGCCGAGCGGTGCGGTGTCACGATCAGGCATTTGGGAAAAGACTCACACGTCGAGGGCCTCCGCGCCCAGTCCGCCCGGCAACTCGGGGGCCGAACAGGGGTGCACCCCTATGGGGCGGCTGTGGAGGGCCGGGCAAGATGGGCCTGTGACGACCGCCGACATCCTCCGACGCAGCGACAGCGACTCCGTCGTTGCCGGAGTGTGTGGCGGGATCGCTCAGCACTACCGCATCGACCCCATGCTCGTACGACTTGCGGCGGTCATCATCGCTCTGAGCTCCGGGGTGGGGCTCGTCCTGTACGGGGCGGCCTGGCTCCTGCTGCCGCGCGGTGACGGCCAGCCGGCTCTGGTGCGCGCATTCCCCACGGTGGCTCGCGTCCGCAGACGTACCTGGACGGTCGCCGTCGCCGCTGCGGCGCTCGTCGTCCTCGTTCTCGTGGGCATCATCTTCAACGCGAGCCTGCTCCCGACCATGGTCGTCCTGGGGATCCTGTACGCATCGCAGCTGCGGCCGGGCACCAAGGGCTCAC
>DAIEHO010000064.1 GCA_027353565.1 Propionibacteriaceae bacterium | reverse complement strand
CTCCCCCCGACGCGTGGGGTGCCGCGTCCGTCCCAGTGTTACAGGCACGACGGGTGGGAGCCAGCCGTCCTCATCAAACCCACATGGACTAGGCGGGAAGCCCGACAGTGATCACGCCGCCGTCGCCCAGGTCGAGGATCGTGCCGGGTTCCACGGTGACGGGAGTGCCCGGCATCATGCGTACGGGAGCCAGTCCCGGACGTACGAGCATCGTCCCGTTCGTGGAGTGCAGGTCGGTGGCGACGATGTCCCAGTCCCTGACGGAGACCTTGAGGTGCGTCCGGCTGATGTCGCTGTTCGGGCTCGGGATCGGGAGCAGGACCGGGTCCTCGTCGCCGGCGTGGGCCGACGGCGCACGACCGATCAGGACGCTGCCGGTGACGTCGACCCGATCACCGCCTGACGTGATCAGCTGAGCCAGGACGGGCTTGCGGACCGGGCGCGGGGCGGCGTTGTCGACCGCCTGTCCGCACACGCGGCACCGCTGCGAGCCGGGCCGGTTGGGGTGGCCGTACGTGCACATCACGGCGAGCACGAGGTCCTCGCCGCCGAGCTGCGGGTCGCCCGGCTCGGGGGCCATGGCGACGTCCTCACCGGAGGTCTCGGGCTCGGCGCCTCCGGCCGAGACGGGCAGCGCCGGTCCGGACGGCTCTCCCAGGCCTTGCGGCCGCGCGCCGGGCGCGTACGCGGCGGGAGGCGGTACGGGAGACACGAGGGGGGCGTTGCCGGACAGCGGACCGCCGTACGGGGTCTCCGGGTACGCCGGCTGCTGCGGTGTGGGCTGACCGGGCGCGGCCAGGCCCTGGAACGGCTGGCCGGGGAGGGGCTGGCCCGGGTACGCCTGGCCAGGGAACGGCTGCCTCGGGAAGACGGGCGCCGGTACGGGCTGGGCGAACGGTGCGCTCGTCAGACCGGGCGCCGCGAACGGTGCTGGGACCGACGGCGGTCCGTACTGGCCGGGCTGAGGCTGTCCGTACGGCGACTCCGGACGCTGGTTCCATCCCGGTGGCGGACCCTGCGGCTCCTCGGGGGCGCCGAGGTCCAGCGCCAGGGTCTCCGCATGGGCGTCGACCTCCTCGGCGCCGAGATCGAGACCCGACTGCTGCGCGTCAGGGACACCGTCCTCGTCCTCGTCCACGAACAGGTCGACGGGTGCGAGCTGCTGGGCGTCCCGCACCCCCCACGCGTCCTCCTGCGGCTCCTCGGGAGGGGCCGGCCACGACGGCTCGTCCGGCACCACGGAGTCGTCGAGGCTCTCCTCGACCTGGCTCCGGTCACGCCCTTCCGAGTCCTCCGCCTGGTCCGCGTCGGCGGGCGACGGCTCCTCCACGAGTGTCGTCACGTCGTCAGTGGGCGCGTCTCCCGAGCCTTCCTCGGGTGCGACGACAGCCGAGTCGTCGTGCCTGGTCGGCTCAGCGGGAAGGCCCTCGGCCGGTGCTTCGAGGCCGCCGACGACGGGTACGAGCGGTTCGAGCATCGCGACGGCCTCGCCGGCCCGGGCATCGGGTGCCGCGACCGGGGGCTCTTCAGTCGGCTCGTGAGAAGTGCCCTCGGCGACGGGCTCGGTCTGAGCCTCGGCCGCGGGGTGGGCAGCGGTGGGCAGCACGAGCGACACCTTCTGGGTGGAGTCGATCGTGACCGCCGAGGCGAGGACGACACCGACGGCCAGAGGCAGCTCGAGCGCCGGCTCGTCGCCCGGTGGGTCCATCTCGACGCGCACCTGTCGTACGGACTGGAGGCCCACCTCGTTCCACGTGTGGAACCCCTCGCCCTCGGCGACGACCTCGCCGGTCTCGACGTCGACAGCCCTCAACCCACCGCGGATCAGCGAGTGCATGCCGTCGCCGGCCCAGAAGAACGCCGCGAAGTGTGGCATGAGGTCCAGGCGGAACGCGCTGAACTTCTCGGCGAGGTCGGCGACGTCAGCCGCCGACACGACGTCCTGCCACAGGTCGCCCAGCAGACCGGACAGGCGGGCCGGTGCGGGCTGCATGACGACGACGGACGTCGGGCCCGCGAGGACCACCCAGTTCCCGGGTACGTACGTCGCCCGCCAGCTGCTCACGGTCTCCATGCGTGGTGCCTCCGCTCTCAGGCCTAGCCAGAAACCCGGCGGTCGTCAGCCTGCCTCACATTGTGACGTGTGAGGTGCGTGAGGCCCTATTTGTTCACCAGATTGGTCCAGACGGCGGTGGCTCCGGAGTCGCCGATCAGGTATACGACGACGAGTACGACGATGCACGCGATCCCCATGAGGATCGACGCGACGAGCGGGATCCGTCCGCGGCGGAGCCACGGCTGGTTGGCTTCGACCCAGCCCTTCATGATCTCGCTCGTGGTCAGCCACCACCCGATGGTCGCCACCGCGAAGACACCGGCGACCCAGGGGCCCTTCTGGCCGAGCTCGACGTGGTTCGCCACGAGCGCACTGCCCTGCTTGAGCTGGGCGAGGAGCGTGTTGCCGCTGACCTCCGCGGCGATCGCGGCGACCGTACCGACGACAGCGCCCACCGGGAGCAGCCAGTCGAGCCGGTTGCGCAACCCCGTCCAGAACAGGCTCACGAGGACGGCGAGCGGGACCAGGACGAGGAGCATCACCGCGGCGTGCACGACGAGCGGATGCAGGGGAAGCGTTGTCATGGAGAACATGCTTTCGGGTCATTGAACGTTGAAGCAACATGACTGGGCTGTGGTTTCCCTTTGTCATGGTTAACGTATCGATACGGTGCTGGTTCAACCGGCGAACGGCAGAACATTCATCCGGCCGTCCGGCACCGGACCGGTCCCACGACCGTGTGCGAGGCGGCGCTGCTGACCGGCCCCGGCACTGGCCTCACGCGATGCGTGGCCCCCACCTCGTACACAGCACAGCGGCCCCGACCAGAAGGTCCGGGCCGCCGCTACGTGCTGCCGAGCTACTTGTTCTTCAGCGCCGCACGGGCCGCCGCGAGGCGGGCGATCGGGACGCGGAAGGGGGAGCAGGACACGTACGACAGTCCTGCGCGGTGGAAGAAGTCGATCGAGTCGGGATCGCCACCGTGCTCGCCGCAGACACCGGTCTTGAGACCGGGCTTCGTCTTGCGGCCCTTCTCGACGCCCATGGCGACGAGCTGTCCGACACCCTCCTGGTCCAGGGACTCGAAGGGGTTCTTCGCGATGACCTCGTTGTCGACGTACGCGCCGAGGAAGCCGAGCTCGGCGTCGTCACGCGAGATGCCGATGCCGGTCTGGGTGAGGTCGTTGGTGCCGAAGGAGAAGAAGTCCGCCTCGTTCGCGATCTGGTCGGCGGTGAGGGCCGCCCGCGGGATCTCGATCATGGTGCCGACCGTGTACGGGAGCGACTTGCCCGCCTTGGCGAACTCGTCCTCGACGGCCTTCACGACGATCTCGCGCTGAGCCTTGAGCTCCGACTCGAACGAGACGAGCGGGATCATGATCTCGACGCCGACGGTCTCGCCTTCCCTCTCGAGCACCGCGAGGGCCGCCTTGATGATGGCGCGGGCCTGCATGTCCGGGATGGACGGGTAGAGCATCGCGAGGCGGCAGCCACGCGTACCGAGCATCGGGTTCTGCTCGTGCAGCCTGTTGACCTGGGCGAGCGTGATGCGCTCGGCCGCGATCTCGTCGGCCGGTGCGCCGGTGAGCTCCAGCTTCTGGACGAGCAGCGACTGCTCGACCAGGTTGGGGAGGAACTCGTGCAGCGGCGGGTCG
>DAIEHO010000055.1 GCA_027353565.1 Propionibacteriaceae bacterium | reverse complement strand
GACCGGGTCCTTCTCCTGCCCGACGGTGTCGAGGACCTCTGGTCACCCGACTACGCCGACCTCGTCAGCCTGGCCTGAGGCGCGAGGACACCTGGCTCTCGCCCCCGTACGATCGGCGCGTGGGTGAGATGGTGGCGATCTACGATCCGGATGATCCCAGCGGGCGCGTGGTCGGCACGGCTCCGCGCGCGCAGATGCGGGCCGAGAACCTGCCGCACGGCGCGACGGCGGTGCTCGTGAGGAGGTCCACGGGTGAGGTCTTCGTCCATCGCCGCGCGGACACCAAGGACATCTGGCCGGGACGTCACGACTGCGCCGCAGGGGGTGTGCTGCAGGCGGGGGAGGACCCGGACCAGGCTGCCGCCCGTGAGCTCGCCGAGGAGCTGGGGATCGAAGGAGCCGTCCTGGTGCCGCTCGTCGAGCGCTGGTACCTCGGTCCCGACACCACGTACTTCGCGTACGCGTACGTGACGACCTGGGACGGACCCGTACGGTTCGCCGACGGCGAGGTCGCCGACGGCTGGTGGGAGCAGCCGGCGCGGCTGTACGAACGGCTTCAGGACACCTCCTGGCCGTTCGTGCCGGACACGCGTGCCCTGCTGGAGCTGCCGACGACCCGCGTGCTTCTCCTGGGCGAACCCGCCTAGCGGGCCGGGTCGCTCCCGGCCTGTCGCGCATGGGGGTGGCACGATGGGCGGGCAACCAGAGGAGAGCTATGCGTCGTGCAATGACCGGTGCCGCTGCGGCGGTGGTCCTTCTCGCCGGCTGTGCCCACGCGGCGCCACCCCTTCCCGCGGCGCTGCCGTCGGCGAGCTCGGCGACGTCCGCGTCGACACCTGCGAGCGCCACCCCGTCGGCAGGAGCGTCGACGTCCGCGGCCGCGTCGGGAACCCCGTCCAGCGGCCTGAAGCCGACCGTCGCGCCCAAGGCCCTGTCGACGGTGAAGCTGCCGGACACGTTCGGCACGTACCAGGCGAGCAGCCCGACCGGTACGGGCGGCCAGCAGGTGGTCTACACCAACCCCGCCAACGCGAAGGACACGCTCAACGTGGTGGTGACGCCGCTGGCCGACGCGTCGGCCATCGCGAGCGCGTACACGAACCCTGCTCTCAACGGCCCGGCCATCTGCGGCACGGTGACATCGAACTCGACGACCGTCGCCTCGTGCGCGCTCCCGCTGGACACCGGTGCGATCGTCGTCACGGGGTCTGGGACCCAGACACTGGACGCGGTGGCCACGGCGACGAGCGCCCTGTGGGCGGCGCTTCAGTGATGGCGCTGCGCCTCCTCCCATGAGCATGGTCGGAGGCGGAGGCTTCCGCATGATGGGCAGGCTGGCGACCGATCCCACGGTCACGTCGACGCCGCTGTCGAAGCACCTGGTGAGGCGCGTCCTGTCGTACGCCCGCGACTTCCGGGGGCCGATCGCGATCTTCCTCGTCTGCGTCGTCATCGATGCGGTGGCCGGTGTCGTACCGCCGCTCCTGCTCCAGCGGATCGTCGACCAGGGGGTGCTCGCGGGGGACCGGCGCCTCGTCGTCGTACTGGCGTCAGCGGTCGCGGGTGTCGCGGTCGCCGACGCCGGGATCACGCTTGTCATGAGGTGGTTCTCCGCGCGGATCGGCGAGGGCCTGATCTACCGGCTGCGTACCCAGGTCTTCGACCACGTCACAGGGCAGCCGCTCGCGTTCTTCTCCCGTACGCACACGGGCAAGCTCACGTCGCGGCTCCAGTCGGACGTCCTGGGCGCGCAGCAGGCGTTCACCTCCACGCTGTCGACGGTCGTGTCGAACATCGTGGGTCTCGTGGTGACGCTCGTGGCGATGATCACGCTCTCCTGGCAGCTCACGCTCGCAGCGCTGGTCCTGCTCCCGATCTTCCTCGTGCCGGCGCGGCTCGTGGGGACGAGACTGGCCGACCTCACCCGCACGGCCCAGCAGCTCAACGGTGAGCTCTCCGGTGCCATGACCGAGAGGTTCAGCGTCTCGGGTGCTCTGCTCGTCAAGCTCTTCGGCCGCCGCCAGGACGAGCACGAGCAGTTCGCCGTGACGGCTGCGGCCGTGCAGCGGACCGGGATCCGGATCGCGATGATCGGCCGGTTCTTCGTGACATCGCTGACGCTCGTGTCGTCGCTCGCCGTCGCCCTCGTGTACGGGGCCGGCGGGTTGCTGGCCATCGACAAGCTCTTGACGGTCGGGACGCTCACCGCGCTCGCCGGACTTCTGCTCCGCCTCTATGGACCGCTCGTACAGCTCACGAACGTCCGGATCGACGTGATGAGCGCGCTGGTGAGCTTCGACCGGGTCTTCGAGGTGCTCGACCTCGCGCCGACGATCGCGGACCTGCCGGACGCTCACGAGCCTTCCGGCATCGCCTCGGTCGAGTTCCGGGACGTCGACTTCACCTACCCGGACGCGGCCCGGGTCTCGTTGCCCTCGCTGGAGCCTGCCGCGGGCATCATCGAGTCGGCGAACCGCCCGGTGCTCACGGGGATCTCGTTCGACGTGGCGCCCGGCCGGACCGCGGCGCTCGTCGGCCCTTCCGGCTCCGGGAAGACGACGATCACCCATCTGATCGCTCGGCTGTACGACGCGACCGGTGGCACGGTGCTCGTCGGTGGCGACGACGTCCGCGAGCTGACGCTCGAGTCGTTGAGGGCATGCGTCGGCTACGTCACGCAGGACGCGCACATGTTCCACGACACGATCGCGGCCAACCTCCGCTACGCGAAGCCGAACGCCACGGACGAGGAGCTGTGGCGTGCGCTCACGGACGCCCAGGTCGCGGATCTCGTACGGCGCCTCCCTGACGGGCTGTCGACGATCGTGGGTGAGCGGGGCTACCGGTTGTCGGGAGGGGAACGGCAGCGGTTCGCGATCGCGCGACTGCTGCTCAAGGCTCCCGCGATCGTGGTCCTCGACGAGGCGACCGCGCATCTCGACACGGAGTCCGAGGTCGCTGTCCAGCGTGCGCTGGACGAGACGATGAAGGGACGGACGGCGATCGTGGTCGCGCACCGGCTGTCGACGATCCGCGCCGCCGACCAGATCCTCGTCGTCGATGGCGGCCGGATCGTCCAGCGGGGGACCCATGACGAGCTTCTCGCCGCGGGCGGGCTCTACTCCGAGCTGTACGCGGCGCAGTTCGCGCACCAGTCGCGCCAGGCGTGACCGGACGGCTCGACCAGGCGTGGTAATTGCCCCCGGCCGTCGACCTCGGATCCGTACGCTTCGTGGCATGTTCGACGCGATCGTCTTCCTCAAGGCGCTGGTCGTCGGGCTGTCCGTGGCCGCGCCTGTCGGCCCGATCGGGCTGCTGACGATCCAGCGGACGATCGACCGCGGGTTCCGGATGGG
>DAIEHO010000033.1 GCA_027353565.1 Propionibacteriaceae bacterium | reverse complement strand
ACCTGGACGCGATGCCGGCCGAGGAGCACCGGGCGTTCGTCCGGGCGGTGCGCGAGGCGATGCCCGAGCCGGTCATCGACTACGTACGGCTGGAGATCGACGCCATCCGGATGTAGGTGTTGTGTTACGTGTATTGCCGAGTAATCATGTAATCATGAACATCGCAGAGTGGTTCGCCGGGCGGTTGCCCGAATGGTTCACCGGCACGCCCGAGGTGACGGTCGACCGGGAGGAGATCCTCGTCGTGGGACGGCTTCGCGTCCCCGAGCCGGACGACGGCAGCGCGGGAAGCGACTCCGCCGCGGACGGCCGTATCGCCCGCTGGCGCGAGGAGACCCGCAGGGAGCGCATGAGGATCGCCGACGAGGCCGAGGCGCGCTTCGGCCGCAAGGTCGCGTGGGGCGCCGAGTACGGAGAGATCCGCGTCATCTTCACGTCCCTCGCCATCCCGGTCATGACGCGCCTGCGCCAGCCGGAGCGGATGGTGCTCGACACGTTGGTCGCGGCCGGAGTGGCCCGCTCGCGGTCCGACGCGCTGGCCTGGTGCGTACGGCTGGTGGGCAGCAACGAGGAGTCCTGGATCGCCTCCCTCCGCGAGGCGCTGGGCGCGGTCGACGAGGCTCGCAAGGCGGGGCCCGGCTCCCCGAGCTGAGCCCTTGCAGTCCCCCGGCTCTCCGAGTTCAGGGCGGCTCCGCCTCAGGAGCGCCGCGCCCGATCCAGCCCCGCACGAAGGTCCTCGAGGAGGTCGTCGATCTCCTCGATGCCGACCGCGATGCGGAGCATGCCGTCGGAGATGCCCGCCGACGCCTGTACCTCCGGCGGCATCGCGGCATGGGTCATGGTCGCGGGGTGGCAGATGAGGCTCTCCACCCCACCGAGCGACTCGGCCAGCGAGAAGCAGGTGAGCCCCGTGAGGCAGCGTCTGGCTGCGGCGAGGTCGGCGAGCTCGAACGAGAGCATCCCTCCGAAGCCGTCCTGCTGCTGCCGGGCCAGGTCGTGGCCGGGGTCGTCGCTCAGTCCCGGGTAGTGCGTCGCGCTGACGGCGGGATGCTGTGCCAGCAGCTCCGCCAGGGCCTGCGCGTTCTCGCAGTGGGCCTTCATCCGCACGCCCAGGGTCCGCAGGCCACGCAGGGTGAGGTACGAGTCGAGCGCACCCCCGGGAGTGCCCAGGCAGTTCGCCCACCACTTCAGCTCCTGGACGATCTCGGGCGTTGCCCCGATCACGGCGCCGCCGACGACGTCGGAGTGGCCGTTGAGGAACTTGGTCGTCGAGTGGATCACGATGTCGGCGCCGAGCTCGATGGGACGCTGCAGTGCGGGCGACAGGAACGTGTTGTCGACGGCGACGACGGCTCCGACCGCGTGGGCCGCGTCGATGACGCTCGGCAGGTCCGTGATCCGCAGCAGGGGGTTCGACGGCGACTCGAGGAGCACGAGCGCGGGCTTGCGCAGCCACAGCGCCGCCATCGACGCCGCGTCGGTGAAGTCCACGGACTCGAGCTCGAACTGCGCCTTGCGGGCCAGGGCCGTGAAGAGCCGCCACGTACCGCCGTAGCAGTCGTGCGGGATCGCGACGAGCGCGCCGGCGGGGGCGAACGCTGCGACCAGAGTGGTCAGCGCCGCCATCCCCGAGGCCGTGACCTCCGCACCGGCGCCGCCCTCGAGGTCGGCGATCGTGTCCGCCAGCAGGGACCGGGTCGGGTTGGACGACCGGCTGTACTCGTGGCCGGGCGACTCCCCCGGCTTCGGCCACGCGTACGTCGTGGAGAGGTAGATGGGCGGTACGACGGCATGGTGCTGCTGGTCCCACGCCAGCCCTGCGCGCGTCGCCCGCGTGATCCGGGTTCTCCTGTCGGCCATCGATCTCCTTCGTCCCGTGAAGGCTAACCGGGACACAGGAGTCGGCCGGCGCGGTCCCGAGACGTGGCACATGATGCGGCCGGGCCTCTCGCCAGGGACAGTTGAAATGCGTATCGTCCAGGGATGAAGATCTCCGACGTACTCCGGACGAAGGGGTCCGCAGTCATCACCGTGGCCCCCCAAGAGACCATCGCCAGCCTGCTCGGGCTCCTGGCCCAGCACAACATCGGCGCGGTCGTCGTCAGCTCCGACGGCGCGACGGTGGACGGCATCGTGAGCGAACGCGACGTGGTCCGTCAGCTTCACGCACGGGGCACCGAGCTGCTCGAGGCCCCGGTCGCCTCGATCATGACCGCCAAGGTCGTGGCGTGCTCCCCCGACGACGAGCTCACCGAGATCGGCGCCCTCATGACCGAGAACCGCATCCGGCATCTGCCGGTCGTCGTCGACGGCCACCTCGCGGCGATCGTCAGCATCGGCGACGTCGTCAAGGCCCGCATGGACCAGCTCGCCAGCGAGCGCGACCTGTACGAGGCGTACATCACGCAGTAGCCCGCGCACCCCCACCGGCGGCGGAGCCTCACTGCCCCTGGACGCCGTGCACGAGCGGGGGAAGCGTCGACCACGGGAAGTTGATCCACCTGTCCGTCATGCGCCAGACGTAGTCGCACTTCACGATGCTGTGGGGCTTCTCGTAGATGACCGCCGTACGGATCTCACGTACGTGCTCGGCGCAGAAGTCGCGGACCAGCGCCAGCGTACCGCCGGTGTCGGCGACGTCGTCGACGACGAGGACGCTCTTCTCGGACAGGTCGATCTGACGCGGCACGGGTGGGAGCACGACCGGCATCGGGAGGCGCTCCTCGACGTCGGTGTAGAACTCGACGTTCATGACGTGGAGGTTCTTGATGCCGAGCGCGTACGAGACCGCACCTGCCGCGAACAGTCCGCCCCGCGCGATGGACAGGATGAGGTCGGCCTGGAAGCCGGAGTCGTACACCTGCTGCGCGAGCTCGCGGCTCGCCGTGCCGAACATCTCCCAGGTGAGGACCTCGCGTACGTCTGAGTCAGCCATGGCGGCATCCTCCCAGGTGCGGGGACGCCGGGGGCACCCGGGTCACGACCGGCCCGAGCCGGGCGCCCCGCAGCCGGCCGTGGATGGGTGGGGCCGCGTCGGTGCGACGGCCTCGGCCGGCGACGTCGGAGGACACCGGGCGGAGCACCATCTCCTCGGCGGTCTCGTGCACCCCAGTGCGGCGCGGTTCGCACGCTGCCGTCCGGTGGACGCGCGGTGGGGTTCCCGAGGTCCCTCGCTCCGGCTGCCACGAGGGCTGAGGGGCCGTTCGAGTGGAAGGATGACACCGTGCACGGTTGCGGCGACCGGAGTCGTCCGGACGATCTGGTGGAGTCGTGACGACTGGTCCCGTCGTGCACCGGACGCGGTGGTGGCGCCTCGTACCGGTCGCCGCCCTGCTGTGCTTCGCCTTGTCGTTGCGCGCTCCGATCACGGTGATCCCGCCCTTGCTGACCCCGATCCGTGGTGACCTGGGCATCGACGCGCCCACCGCCGGGCTACTCACGAGCATCCCCGTCCTGTGCTTCGGGCTCCTCACGCCGGTCGCCTCGCGCATCATCCATCGCCTCGGCATCAACCTCGGCGGCCTCGCCTGCGTGATCGGCGTCGTCGCCGGGTCGATCCTGCGCTCGGTCGGCGGCGTGACGACCGCCTTTCTCGGCACGATCCTGCTCGGTGTCTTCATCGCCGTCGGCAACCTCGCGATCCCGATGCTCATCGGTCGCCAGTACAGGCATCGCGCCGAGCTGCTCACGGGCGCGTACGCGATCACGTCGAACGTCACCGTCACCGCGACCACAGCCTTGGCCGTCCCGGCGGCAGCGCTGTGGGGCTGGCGGTGGACGGCGGCCGGGAGCGGCCTGGTCCTGGGCGGGCTGGCCCTGGCCACGTGGCTGCTCGTGTACCCGCCCGGCATCCAAGGTTCCCGGAAGTGGTTCAGCCGCCGGGCCGGGCAACCGGATGCGGTCCCCGTGACGGCCCCGTCACCCGAGCGGACGACGAAGGCCCACAGCCGGTCATGGCGTGTGACAGCCCTTCTCAGCGCGGCGTTCGCGGGACACACGTTCGCGTACTACGCGGTCACGGCGTGGCTGCCGACCGCACTGGTCGACATCGAGGGCATGACCCGCGCCCAGGCAGGCGTCGCCGCCAGCCTGTTCCAGGCGACGGGGATCGCCGGGCCCCTGCTCGTACCGCTGATGTCCGCCCTCCGGTGGTCGTCGGTACGGGTCGTGGTCGTCCTCGGGCTCGCCTGGATGGTCATGCCGGCCGGGATGCTCGCCGCGCCGCAGCTGTGGGGCATCTGGAGCATCTCCGGCGGCATGGCGCAGGCCGCGTTCTTCACGGCCGTCATGTCGGTCGTCATCCGCAGGTCGCGGAGCATCGACGAGAACCGCCGTACGACCTCGACGATGCAGACCATCGGCTACTCGGCGGCCGCCGCCGGACCGGTCGTGGCCGGCTGGGTCCACCAGCAGGTCGGCGGCTGGTCCGTACCGTTCGCGATCATCCTGGGCGTCTGCGTGCTCATGCTCGTCGCCGCGACGCTGGCGGTCCGTACGCCGATGCCGGACTCCGCGCCCTCCGCCTAGCCGTTCCCCGACCCCATCGGCCCGGCTCGGGCCACACATGGCGTGGATCGCCCGGCGGTGAGATGCGGATCCGGTCTCCGCACCATCCGCCGCAGGGCTTGTCTGTACCGTGAGGGCTGTGCCCCCGCGTCTCGTAGCCACCGACCTCGACGGGACCCTCGTCGGCCCGGACGGCACGGTGAGCGCACGGACCGCCCAGGTGCTCGCCGCGGTGGATGCGCTCGGGGTGCCGGTCGTGTTCGTCACGGCGCGGCCGCTGCGCTGGATGGTCGACATCTGGCCGTACGTGGGCAGCCACAGCCTCGCGATCGTCTCCAACGGGGCGATCCTGTACGACGCGAGCGCCGGGCGGATCGTCGACATCGCCGGCATCCCGCCGGAGGTGGGGGTGCCGCTGCTCGCGGACCTCGCGGCGGCGCTGCCGCGGGCGGGACTCGGCCTCGAGTACACGTCCGGGCTGCACCGGACGGAGCTGTACGAGTCGGACGAGGACCCTGACCCGAGCAGCATCTGCGACATCCACGACCCCTGGCTCGGGCCGGTGGCGAAGATGCTCGTGAAGGACTACACGATCCCCCCGGAGGAGCTGCGCTCGATCACGGCGGCCGTGATCGGCACGAGGGCGACGCCGACCTGGTCCGTACCCGGGCTCGTCGAGATCAGCGCTGCGGGCGTCACGAAGGGCTGGCGGCTGCGCGAGGTGTGCGCGTCCCTGGGGATCGCCGCGAAGGATGTCGTCGCCTTCGGCGACATGCCGAACGACCTGGACATGATGTCCTGGGCAGGCACCTCGTACGGGATGGCGAACGGGCACCCCTCCGTCCGCGCCGCGGCAACCCACGTGGCACCCGCCAACTCCGACGACGGCGTCGCCCGGGTTCTCAGCGAGCTGTACGGTCTGTAGCCGCACCGCTCTCGCCCATGACCCTCGGGCCGCGCGGCGGGGCGGAGGCCTCCCGCGCCGCCACAGCGGTCAGAAGCCGAGCGACCGGATGTGGGCGATGGAGTCGGAGAGGCAGTCGTACACGTCCCGGCCGTACAGCTCGTCCTGCTCCACGAGCAGGTGCTCGGCGCCGCTCTCCAGGGCCGCCGGGATGATCCCGGCGAAGTCGAGGGTGCCGGCACCCACCTCGGCGAACTGTACGAGGGCCGCGAACGCGCGGCTGAAGCCTTCCTTGTCACCCGCCGCGAGCAGGTCCAGCGCCGACGCCGGCAGCACCCCGATGCGGTAGTCCTTGAGATGGACGAGCTCGACCTGTCCGGCGTGGTCGCGCAGCACGTCGACGGGGTTTTTGCCGCCGCGCTGCACCCAGTGGACGTCGATCTCGAAGTGCAGGCTCGGCGACAGCCGCCGCACGATGTCGAACACCGTCTCGCCGTCGTGCTTCGCGAAGTCGACGTGGTGGTTGTGGTAGGCGAGCTGGATCCCCTCGGCGAGCAGCCGCTGGGACGCCTCCTCGCACTGGCGGGCGAAGTCCTCGACGGCGGCCTTGGTGACCATCGCCGTGACGGGCATCATGCCGATCCGCAGGTATGAGCAGCCGAGGCGGTGGCAGTCGTCGACCACCTTGGCGAAGTCGGTGTCGAGCGCGTCACCCGTAGCCGTCGGCCCCTTCTGCAGCGCCACGGACAAGGCGGCCACCTTCACGCCCAGGTCGCGCCGGCCCCTCTCCAGGGCCGAGACGTTCGCCTCGGTGACCGGCACCTGCGACACCTCGACCGAGTCGTAGCCGAGCCCCGCGATCCGATCGAGCACAGGCATCATGCCGTCGGTCGCGACCTTCTCGCGCACCATCATCATCTGCACGCCAACTGACGCCATGTACGACTCCTCGGGATCGGGTACGTGACCAGCCTGCTCCCGTCACGCCGCTGGGACCGCCAGTTGCCACGGCTTGACCCTTGCCAACGCCGAGAGCGGCAGCGACACGGTCCCGAAAGCCGACCGCGAAGCCCGGTCGTCCAGACAGCTCGAGTGCAGCAGGCGGTGCGACGTCCGGGCCGCGACAAGGCAGAAGCCGCCGTCTGCTCCGGGAAGGGTGGACACGCCATCTCGCGGATGCGGAGAGGAGGTTCTTCAGAGCCGAGCCAAGGCCCTGCTCAGCCCCGCGATGTGCCGTTGGGTCGAGCCTCTTGACGTGAGCCGAGCAGGTCCTCTGCGTCGTGCGCGAAGGCAGCCAGGATCCTCGTGGACGCCTCGAGCGCCGAGAGGTCGCCGGAGCCGACCTGGAGCTCCAGCGCCTTCTTGATGCCCCGTACGGACGGCGACTTGTGGAGCGCGTCCTCGAGCTCGCCGGCGACGAGGGCCCAGAGCCACTCGAGCTGCTGGGCGTTTCGGCGGGCCTCGAGCCCCCCATGCTCCTCGACGTAGTCGCGATGCTCGAGCACCGCCTGCCACAAGGCGTCCAGGCCGTCGCCCGTCTGCGCGCTGCACGTGAGCACGGGTGGGCGTCGAGCGTGCGGGTCGGACGTGATGAGCTTCATCGCGGTCGCCAGGTCGCGTGCGGCGACCCGTGCCGGGCCGAGCCCGTCGCCGTCCGCCTTGTTGACCGTGATGACGTCGGACATCTCGAGGATGCCGCGCTTGATGCCCTGCAGCTGGTCGCCGGCCCTCGCCAGCGTGACGAGGAGGAACGTGTCGACCATGCCGGCGACGGCGACCTCGGACTGGCCGACGCCGACGGTCTCGACGATCACCACGTCGTAGCCCGCGGCCTCGACGAGCAGCATCGACTCACGCGTCGCGCGCGCCACGCCGCCGAGGTGTCCGCCGCTCGGCGACGGCCGGATGAACGCGTCGTCGCTGACCGCGAGTGCCGCCATCCTCGTACGGTCTCCGAGGATCGACCCGCCCGTACGCGTGCTGGACGGGTCCACCGCCAGGACCGCCACCTTGTGGCCGGCCTCGATCAGCTTCACGCCCAACGCGTCGATCAGCGTCGACTTGCCGGCACCGGGCACGCCGGTGACGCCCACCCGTACGGACTGGCCCGTACGCGGTCTCAGCGCTCGCAAGAGCTCGCGCGAGCGCGCATGGTCGTCCGGACGGCTGGACTCGACGAGCGTGATGGCACGGGCCAGCAGTCGCCGGTCACCGCTCACGACACCATCGACGAGCGGTGCGAGATCAGCCACTAGACGAGAGCCGCCGTCATCTTCTCGATGAGGCCGATCGCCGCCTCGGGGATGACCGTGCCGGGCGGGTAGATCGCGTCGGCACCCTTCGCGTACAGCTCCTCGAAGTCCTGGCTCGGGATGACGCCTCCGACGACGATGAGGATGTCCTTGGCGCCGGCCTTGTCGAGCTCGGCCCGCAGCGCGGGCACCAACGTCAGGTGACCTGCAGCCAGGGAGGAGACACCCACGCAGTGGACGTCGGCGTCGATCGCCTGCCGGGCGACCTCCTCCGGGGTCTGGAACAGCGGGCCGACGTCGACGTCCATGCCGAGGTCGGCGAAGGCGGTCGAGATGACCTTCTGGCCGCGGTCGTGGCCGTCCTGGCCCATCTTGGCGACGAGGATGCGCGGACGGCGTCC
>DAIEHO010000031.1 GCA_027353565.1 Propionibacteriaceae bacterium | reverse complement strand
CGTGCGAATCTACCCCAGGCCCCTCGCACGGGGGCGCGCGGCGGAAGGTGTTCCTGGATCCGGGGAACTGCGCAGCTCCCCGGATCCAGGAGCACCGTGCTCCGTCAGGCCGTCGCGCCGGCCGAGGCGAGGACCCGCTCGGCGACCTCCTCACGCCCGTCGAGGGCGATCACGCCGTAGTTCCAGCCGACGCGCCGGTACACGACGGACGGCTCACCGGTCGCGGCGTCGATGAAGAGGAAGAAGTCGTGGCCGACCAGCTCCATCTCATCGAGGGCTTGCGCCAGCGTGAGTGGCGCGGACGCGAACTTCTTCTCGCGCACGACGAGCGGGCCGTCCCCGTGCACCTCCAGACCGGCGACTGTTCGTACCTCCGGCTGCTCCTGCTCCGCCTCGGTCAGAGGTGCCTCCACCGGCTTGACGGGCACACCTCGCAGGCCCCGATGCACCTTGCGACGGTCCGAGGCCCGGAGAAGCTGAGTCTTCAGGCGGTCGAGCGCGTGCTCGAAGGCCACCATCTTGTCGTCCGCGGCTGCCTCCGCACGTACCACCGGACCTTTGCCGTTCAGCGTGATCTCGACCCGTACCGCTTGCTCGGGCTGCCGCTTGGCGTCGGAACAGGTGACCATGACCTCGGCCCTGATGATGCGCTCTTTGAGCTTCTCCAGGCTGTTCAGCTTCTCGCTGACATGATCCCGGAACGCATCGGTGAGCTGGCAACGACGCGATGTGACGACGACGTCCATGGTTCCTCCCCTATCTGGCGCCCGCTGAGCGAGCCTCGACGACGAGACACGAATGGCACCTCCTCGGCCGCGTCGGGAAGACCCCGAGACGTACCGGCGGTGCCATGAATCGAGGCTAGTACGGAACGGTCGCCCTAGCCAGGACCGCACCCGTTTCGAAGAAAGTCCTCAGACGATCCACAGCGGGCGGCCCGCGAACCCACGTGCGACAAGTCGTTACACGAACCGCCCATCGTGTGACACGGCCGTAACAGACAGCGCGTCGCACCGTAACCAGTTCACCGGAGGATTCCGGACATGACACTTCTCGAGATCTCCAGTGGCGACACTGCCTGGGTCCTCGCCAGCGCTGCTCTGGTGCTGCTGATGACGCCCGGTCTCGCCATGTTCTACGGCGGCATGGTCCGCGCCAACAGCACGCTCAACATGATCATGATGAGCTTCGTCACGATGGGCACCGTCGGCGTCATGTGGGCCTTGTACGGCTACGGGATGGCCTTCGGGAACTCGGTCGGCGGTGCCGGAATCATCGGCAACCCGATCCCCCTCCTCGGTCTCCACGCCGCCATGGGCGACGCGACAGCCGGGACGCTCCCCGCGATGGCGTTCGTCGCGTTCCAGGCGGGCTTCGCCATCATCGCGGTCGCGCTCGTCTCCGGTGCGGTCGCCGATCGCATGACGTTCCCGGCCTGGATCCTCTTCACGATCCTGTGGGGGACGCTGGTCTACTTCCCCGCGGCGCACTGGGTCTTCGCGTTCGACGGCTTCGCCGCCGCCAAGGGCGGTTGGATCGCCAACAAGATCGGCGTGATCGACTTCGCCGGTGGCACAGCGATCCACATCAACGCCGGCATCGCTGCGCTGATGATGGCGATCGTCCTCAAGCCCCGTATCGGCTTCGGCTCGAAGCCCATGCGGCCCCACAACATGACGCTGGTCATGCTCGGCGCTGGAATCCTGTGGTTCGGCTGGTTCGGCTTCAACGCCGGGTCCGCCCTCACCGCCGGGGGCCTCGCCTCCCACGCGTGGGTCACGACCCTGGTCGCGACGTCCGCAGCCATGCTCGCCTGGCTCGCCACCGAGCGCATCCGTGACGGTCACTTCACCTCCCTGGGTGCAGCGTCCGGTGTCGTCGCGGGTCTGGTCGCCATCACGCCGGCCTGCTCGGCGGTCACCCCGGTCGGTGCGATCGTCGTGGGTGTCGTCGCCGGCGTCCTGTGCGCCCTGGCGGTCGGCCTGAAGTTCCGCTTCGGGTACGACGACTCGCTCGATGTCGTGGGCGTCCACATGGTCGGAGGCCTCACGGGCACCCTGCTCATCGGCTTCCTGGCCAGCGGCAGCGCTCCCGGCACGCACTTCACCGCGGCGGACGGGACGGTCACGATCGTCAAAGGCCTGTTCTACGGCGGCGACGCCTCCCAGCTGGGCAAGCAGGCGATCGGCGCGTTCTCGGTGCTCGCCTACTCGGCCGTCGTGACGCTGCTCATCGGCCTGTTCCTCAAGGCGGTCATGAAGATCCGGGTCGCCCCGCAGGCCGAGCTGGACGGCATCGACCTCGAGGAGCACGCTGAGGTCGCCTACGACCTGTCGAGCGTTCGTTACACCGCCTACCGTGTCAACCAGCGTCTCGTGATCCCGGCCTCCAAGCCGGAGGAGGTCAAGGCATGAAGCTCGTCACCGCCATCGTCCAGCCGCACAAGCTGGCCGACGTCCAGCTCGCCCTCGCCATGCACGGCGTCAGCGGGATGACCGTCAGCGAGTCCTCGGGCTACGCCCGCCAGCACGGCCACAGTGAGATCTACCGTGGCGAGGAGTTCACCATCGACTTCGTCCTCAAGGTCAAGGTCGAGATCCTCGTCACCGACGCCGGCGCGGACGAGGTCGTCGCCGTCATCGCCGAGGCAGCCCGTACGGGTGAGATCGGTGACGGGAAGATCTGGGTCACCACCGTGGATGAGGTCGTACGCATCCGCACCGGCGAGCACGGAGAGATCGCCGTCTAGGAGCAGTCACCGGGAATCGGCCGGTCCGGCAGTCGCCGGACCGGCCGATCTCTGCGTCCAGCCGCCGCGCCGTAGGACCGTGGCGCTGATGGTCGCTGCTTGGCTGTCGGCGTTCCCGCCCGCTGCAAGGGCCCGACAGGCCTCGGCGAGTGTCGCGCCGGTGGTGCAGACGTCGTCCACGACGACGACCGGCCCTCGAAGCGGTCGGGCCACCATCGCCCCGTGCAGGTTCGCCCACCGGGCAGCCGTGTCCAGCGACGACTGGTCGGCGAGCCGCCGCACGTGCCGCAAGGCCGAGACGACGACCACGTGCCGGCCCTGACGCGAGAGCCTGCGCGCTGCGGAGACGGCCAGAGCCTGGACGGAGTCGTACCCCCGCTGACGGACAGCGGTCGGGCTCGACGGGACGGGTACGAGCGTCAGGGGTCCCTCAGGTCGCCGATGCGTCACAGCCTCTGCCAGCAGCGCTCCGAGGACGGGGGTGGCGTTGCGTGCATGTCGCTCCTTGTGGGCTGTGATGAGGCGCCGCAGGACTCCCTCGTACACCCTTGCCGCGCTTGCGAGCGGGAACCCCCCGATGCTCCGGCTGACCTCGAAGGCCGTCATCGTCGCCAGCGCTGTGCGGCAGCCCGTACAGATCCCCCACCCAGGCGTGCCGCACCCAGGACAGGCCGCCCCGAGGAGAAGGTCCGCCGCCGTGTCCCGCCAAGTCGTCACACCCAGACCATGTGCACCCGGCCGCGCCTGGCGTCAGGCGGCCTGCTCCCTGTGGATCAGTGCGCGCCCTGTGGATCAGCCGGGGTACGAGGGGGCGGTCATGGTGCCGGTGAGGCGGTTCCAGCGGAAGCTGTCCTGGTACAGCCAGACGGTGCCGGTCGAGTCGCCGACGGCCTTGCGTGACCCGCGCGCCGACACGGCGAGCGACGTCGCCGACCAGAGGTCGGAGCGCCCGTCGTCATGCAGGACGATGCCATCGATGTCGACCTCGACGACGTCGCCGGGCTGACCGATCCCTGCCAGGACGGTCAGGGAGGTGGTGGAGCTCCACCCCACGTCCACCGCGCCGACCACGGGGGTGGTGTCCTGGAGCAGCGGCACCGAACGCCAGCCGTTCACCACGAGGCTCGTCCCGTTCTCGATCCGGAGCAGGCCGACCTCGCGGGCCCCGTTGTTCTGGGTGACGAGCGCGATCCGCTGGCCGTCCACAGAGATCCTGAAGGCCACGACGGTACGGCCCTTCAGCCCCGGGGCCTCGACCTGGACGGCATGGTCGTTGTCGATCCGCCAGACCTCCCCCGAGGTCGTCATGGTCCACAGGCCGCCGTCACGGCTGAACTGGGGCCGCAGTAGGCCGTCGCGCGTGAGCACCGACTTCGTACCCTGACCGTCGACCGTCCCCCGGATGAGCTGGTTGCCGACGAGCAGCGCCGCGTCGATGCCGTCTGTCGCGACGGCGACTGCCCTCGCATCCCAGTTCTGCGTGCCGAAGTCACCGGCCACGTTGCGCGCGGTGCCGCCGAACGTGTCGGGGGCGCGTACGAGGCGGCCCGAGCTCATCGCGAAGAGCTGGCTCGTCAAGGAGGCCAACGGGTCGTACCTGTCGGCCATCGTGAAGGGGATCGTCCCGTTGTCACGCTGCTCCGGGATGTCGACCGCAGCCCCCTGGGCCGTGAGCCGGAACTCTTGCGAGACGTCCGGCAGCTGACGGAGCACCTCTGCGATCTGCGCGCACATCAGGGACCTGTCCGCGACGTTCGAGGGCACCTGTGAGAGGGGAACGGTGATCTCGCCGGAGTCGGGAACGGTCCCCAGGATGGTCGTCCCGGCGGGGACCACCGTGACGACCGACGGGGCCAACCACTGCGACGGTCCCGCCAGAAGCATCTTCAGCACGGTGCTCGGCGTGCGGTTGCCCCTCGCCACGTACCGGGCGTCGGGGACGAGCGTCGTCCGTGTGCTGTCGAAGAAGAAGACGTCGTGCCGTACGTACCCGGACGAGAACAGGTACCGGGAGATCAGGATGCCCGCCTGGGGGTTGCCGATGCGCCACTCGCCGTTCTCCTTGGCGAGGCCGAAGTCGTGGCTCCAGGGACCGTCACCCCCCGCAGTGAAGGCGCCGTCGGCCCCGACGGTCCCGACCAGGGGCACGTCCATCGTGACCGTGTCCGCGGCGACGGTCGGTTCCGTGCCGTCGGCGTAGACGAGCACACCGATGTCGGGGTTCCACGTCGTCTTCGCGGCCGTGGTGAGGTACTGCCGGGCGAGCGGGTAGCCCGGCTGGTACGTCGCCATGGCATGCAGGAAGCCGTCGATGATCAGCGACGGGCTGGCCCCGGCGGCGGGCGGATCCGGGTCGATGGCCGCACCGCCGAGGTCGGATGCCTGCGATCGCCGCGGTTCGCTCGCGACCGCTCCGGAGGTGGGGAGCGTGGCGCACCCGGCAGGCATGCCGATCGCGAGGATCAGGCCGAGCGCCGTACGCCGCTTCACTTCTCGGCCCTCCCGATCGCCTTGGCCACGGGCCGACGCCGCGGGAGGTCACGCGGGACAAGAGGCAACGGCGACGAGGCGATGGGCGCCCCGTTCCGGCGCGGCAGGGTGACCCGGAACTGTGCCCCTCGCATCGGTCGGCCCCACGCCGCCAGGGTGCCGCCGTGCAGCCGTACATCCTCCATGGCGATCGCCAGCCCCAGTCCTGTACCGCCGAGGCTGCGGGCCCTCGCCCTGTCCGCCCGCCAGAACCGTTCGAAGACGTTGTGGCTGTCGTTCGCGTCGAAGCCGACGCCATGGTCCCGTACGGTCACCGCGACGGCCGTCTGGTTCTGCGCGACCTCGATCTCGACCGGCCGTCCCTCACCGTGTTCGATGGCGTTCGTCAGCAGGTTGCGCAGTACGCGGCCGATGCGCCGCTGGTCGATGTCCGCGCCGCAGCTCGTCTCCGGCAGCATGAGCTCCAGGTCGACGCCGCGGGTGGCGGCCAGCGGCCGCAGGGCGTCGACCTCCGTCCGGACCACCTCGCAGAGGTTCTGCTCGTCCAACGTCAGCTCCGCGGCCCCCGCGTCGAAGCGCGAGATCTCGAGCAGGTCCGCCAGCAGTGCCTCGAAGCGGTCCAGCTCACGACGCATGAGCACCGCCGACCGGTTCTCCAGCGCCGGGAAGCTGTCGTGGGCGTCGTAGATGACGTCCGCCGCCAGCCGTACGGTCGTCAGCGGGGTCCGCAGCTCATGGGACACGTCGGCGACGAACCGCTGCTGGAGCCGGGACAGCTCCTCGAGCTGCCGGATCCGGTGCTGGAGCTCGGAGGCCATGTAGTTCATCGAGACGGCCAGGCGCGCCAGGTCGTCCGTACCCCGCACAGGCATGCGGTCGGCGAGCTGTCCGGATGCCAGCCGCTCCGCTGCCTGACGCGCCGACCGTACGGGCGTGATCACCGCGCGCGACACCCAGTACGCGATGATGATCATGCCCAACGCGACCACCAGACCGGTGCTGATCAGGGCCTGCTGCACGACGCCCAGGGTCTTCTGCTCCTGCGACATCGGGAACACGAAGTAGACCGGGTAGCGGTTCGCGCCCGAGGACCCGATGACGGCACCGACCACGATGCCCGGCACCGACTGTTCGCCATCGAGGTACCGCACCTCGGTCGTCGTCCAGTACAGCTTCGAGTCGCTCGCGTTGACCGAGTCCTCCACCGTCTTGCGCAGGGAGGCCGACACGCTCGACGGGTCGAGCTTCGGGGTGCGGACGTCCGAGGTGGGCAGCGAGACCATGACCTGGTACTGGCCTCCGACCGAGCCTCGGTCGACGGCAGCGGAAGCCACACGCGTCATGGTCTGGGTCGAGTTCGCCAGTCCTGTCGTGTCCCGCAGCGAGCCCTCGATGATGTCCAGCGCCGTCGACGCCTCAGCCAGGGAGGAGGCCACCTTGCCCTTCTCGATGCCGGCGGCCGCCTGCTGCTGCAGCAGCCAGCCGCCGAACACGAGCACGAAGAGGGTACCGACGAGGGTCGTC
>DAIEHO010000374.1 GCA_027353565.1 Propionibacteriaceae bacterium | reverse complement strand
GCAAGAACATCGCCGAGATCTCCGCCATGTCCATCGACGAGGCCGCGGCCTTCCTCGCGACGCTGGAGCTGACCGCTCGCGAGGCCCAGATCGCCGAGCGCGTCCTCAAGGAGATCCACGAGCGGCTGCGTTTCCTCCTCGACGTGGGGCTCGACTACCTCTCCCTGTCCCGGCCCGCGGGCACGCTGTCGGGCGGGGAGGCACAGCGGATCCGCCTGGCGACCCAGATCGGGTCGGGGCTGGTCGGGGTGCTGTACGTGCTGGACGATCCGTCCATCGGCGTGCACCAGCGCGACAACCGCCGCCTCATCGACACCCTCGTGCGTCTGAGGAACCTCGGCAACACTCTCATCGTCGTCGAGCACGACGAGGACACGATCAGGGCGGCGGACTGGGCCGTCGACATTGGCCCGGGGGCCGGTGAGCACGGTGGCGAGGTCATCGTCTCGGGCCCGGTCAGCGAGCTGTTGGCCAGCAAGGAGTCGCTGACGGGCGCGTACCTGTCGGGACGCCGCTCGATCCCGCTGCCCAGCACACGGCGTGGGCTCACGGGCCGCTCGGTGACGATCGTCGGCGCCCGGGAGAACAACCTCCAGGACGTGACGGTGTCTTTCCCGTTGGGTCAGCTGATCTCGGTGACGGGCGTGTCCGGCTCGGGGAAGTCGACGCTCGTGAACGGCATCCTGTACGCCGCGCTGGCACGCCGCATCTACAGCTCCAAGCAGATGCCGGGCCGCCACACGCACATCGACGGCTACCACGAGATCGACAAGATCATCCACGTCGACCAGTCCCCCATCGGCCGCACTCCTCGGTCCAACCCTGCGACCTACACGGGCGTCTTCGACCGGATCCGTGCCTTGTTCGCCGAGACCCCCGAGGCGAAGGTGCGCGGTTACCAGCCCGGGCGCTTCTCGTTCAACGTCAAGGGCGGACGCTGCGAGAACTGTTCGGGCGACGGCACGATCAAGATCGAGATGAACTTCCTGCCGGACGTGTACGTGCCGTGCGAGGTGTGCCATGGGGCGCGCTACAACCGTGAGACGCTCGAGGTGCACTACAAGGGCAGGACGATCGCCGAGGTCCTCGACATGCCGATCGAGGAGGGCGCCGAGTTCTTCGCCGCGATCCCCGCGATCGCCCGCCACCTCACCACGCTCGTGGACGTGGGGCTGGGCTACGTACGGATGGGCCAGCCGGCCACGACCCTGTCGGGCGGCGAGGCCCAGCGCGTCAAGCTGGCCGCCGAGCTGCAGCGGCGTGCGACAGGCCGGACCATGTACGTGCTGGACGAACCCACGACCGGTCTGCACTTCGAGGACATCCGCAAGCTCCTCGGTGTGCTGCAGAAGCTCGTGGACGCGGGCAACTCCGTGGTCGTCATCGAGCACAACCTCGACGTCATCAAGTCGTCGGACTGGATCATCGACCTCGGCCCGGAGGGCGGCTCGCGGGGTGGTCAGGTGCTCGTGACCGGGACGCCGGAGCAGGTGGCGGCATGTCCCGAGTCGTACACGGGTCAGTTCCTCGCAGAGGTCCTCAAGGGGACGCAGATCGCGGTGGCCGAGCCGCCGCTCGCCCTCACGCCACCGCCGCAGCCGCTCAAGAGATCACGAGTGAGTCGCCGGACTGCGTGACGGTCGCGGGGGCGAGTGGCCGTCGGGCAGGACCCGAGATGACCGAACCGTCCTTGACCGAGAAGGTCGACCCATGGCAGGTACAGATGATCTGGCCGTTCGAGATCATGGAGACCGGGCAGCCCTGGTGAGTGCAGACGCTGCTGAACGCCTTGTACGTGCCCGCGGTCGGCTGCGTCACGACGAAGCTGGCGGACTGCATGATGACGCCACCTCCGACCGGGATGTCGGCCATCTTCACGCTGTCTCCGCTCGTACCGGCGCCCCCCGCGTTCGGGCCACCGTTGCCGTTCGCGCCACCGTTGCCCGTCGACGTGGCTGCGGGATCGCTGCACGCCGCGAGGCCGAGTCCGGCGAGTGTGAGGCCCATTCCGGCGGCGAAGAGACTGCGTCGGGGGACTGCGGGGGACATTGACCCTCCTGGGTTGGTTGACGCTTCAACCCTAGGGGGGAGCGGTGCTCAACCCCAATGTCGTCCTGAACTCACAGGGACGCATCCGGAATCCACAGGAACCCTTGCAAGGGTCGGCTCTTCCGAGCAGCCGCCGTGAACGCGATGATGCCGCCGCTACGGGAGCGATCATGGGCTGTCCGACTCGACGACTACATTGGGCGACTGTGGCAGATCCCGTGACGTACAGGCCGAAGGTGGGGTCGATCCCCACGGATCCCGGCGTGTACCGGTTCAGCGACGCCCACGGCACGGTGATCTACGTCGGCAAGGCCAAGAACCTCCGTCAACGGCTCAACTCCTACTTCGCCGACCCGTCCGGTCTGCATCACCGGACACGCACCATGGTGTTCACCGCGGCCAAGGTCGAGTGGACCGTCGTGCAGAATGAGCTCGAGGCGCTCCAGCTCGAGTACACGTGGATCAAGAAGTACGACCCGCGGTTCAACGTCAAGTACCGCGACGACAAGACCTACCCCTGGCTCTGCGTCAGCTGGTCCGAGGAGTTCCCACGGGTCTTCGTGGGTCGTGGCTCGAAGCGCAGGGGATGGCGCTACTTCGGCCCGTACGGTCATGCCTGGGCGATCCGGGACACGGTCGACGCGCTCCTCGGCGTCTTCCCGATGCGGTCCTGCAGCGCCGGCACGTTCCGCTCGGCGGCCGCGGCGGGCCGGCCGTGCCTGCTGGGCTACATCGGCAAGTGCTCCGCACCCTGCGTCGGCCGTATCACCCCGGAGGCCCACCGGGAGATCGCCGAGGACTTCTGCGCCTTCATGGGCGGCCAGACCCGTGTCATCGAGCGGCGGCTGGAGCAGCAGATGGCTGCCGCCAGCCACAACATGGAGTACGAGCGGGCGGCGGTCGTCCGCGACCAGCTCGGCGCCCTCCACAAGATCCTGGAACGAAACGCGATCGTGCTCACCGACGGCACCGACGCCGATGTCGTCGCGATGGCCGTCGACCAGCTGGAGGTCGCGGTACAGGTGTTCCACGTCCGGGACGGGCGTGTCCAGGGTGAGCGGGGCTGGGTGGCTGACCGGGCCGATGACGGGGACGAGTCGGCCCTCGTGGAGGCCTTCCTGCTCCAGCTGTACGCCGAGCAGGTGTCACCCGACATGTCGTCCGTCGAGCGCCGTCGGGCCGTACCGCCCCTGGTCCTCGTACCAGCTCTGCCGACGGGGCCGGAGCTCATGGAGCAGCTGCTCGCCCAGGAGCGCGGGGCCAAGGTGCGGATCCAGATCCCGCAGCGCGGCGACAAGCGGGTCCTCCTCGACACCGTCCAGCGGAACGCCGCCGAGGCTCTGACCCGACACAAGACCAAGCGCGCGAGCGACCTCACCACCCGGAGCCGCGCGCTCGAGGAGATCCAGGACGCGCTCGGACTGCCGACGGCGCCGCTGCGGATCGAGTGCTACGACATCTCCCACCTGCAGGGAACGGAGACAGTTGCCTCGATGGTCGTCTTCGAGGACGGGCTGGCGCGCAAGTCGGAATACCGACGCTTCGTCGTACGCACGGTGGCTTCCAACGACGTCGGCGCGATGACCGAGGTCCTCACCCGACGGTTCCACCGGCTCGTCGAGGAACGACAGCTCCTCACCGAGGCGGACGGCGACACTGCGGCCGCCGCCCTCGTGGACGCGACGACACGGGCGCCGCGCGGGTTCGCGTACGCCCCGGGGCTGCTGGTCGTCGACGGTGGCGCGCCGCAGGTGGCTGCCGCGCAGGCGGTCCTCGACGCGCTGGGCATCACCGACATCGCCGTCTGCGGCCTGGCCAAACGGTTGGAGGAGGTCTGGCTCCCGAACGAGGAGTTCCCGCTCATCCTGCCCAGGACCAGCGAAGGGCTGTACCTGCTGCAGCGCATCCGCGACGAGGCGCACCGGTTCGCGATCACCCACCACCGCGGGCGTCGCAGCGTGTCGATGGTGGAGTCGCTGCTCGACGACGTCACAGGCCTGGGAGACGTGCGACGCAAGGCGCTCCTGCGCCGTTTCGGGTCCATGAAGAAGCTGCGGGCGGCCTCGGCGGAGGAGATCGCCGAGACCCCTGGCTTCGGCCCGAGGCTGGCCGAGGCGGTCGTGGCCGCAGTGGCCTCCCAGCCCGCGGGGGAGTCCGTCAACCTGACCACCGGCGAAATCCTTGACTAACCCCCGTGTGGCCCCCGGCGCGCGGCAGCCGCGGCTCGCGATAATGGCACCTGTGAGCGAGCAGGAGACAACGCAGCGAGTCGTCGTCATCACGGGCATGTCCGGGGCGGGCCGGCGCACCGCCGCCCACGCCATGGAGGACCACGGCTGGTACGTTGTCGACAACATCCCTCCGGTCATGCTGCCTCTGCTCGTACGACAGCTGGCGACCGACGGGATCACGAAGCTCGCCGTGGTCATCGACGTTCGGAGCCGGGCAGACATGCAGCACCTGCCGGCGGTGTTCTCAGAGCTCGCCGACAAGGGCATCACGGCGGAGATCTGCTTCATCGAGGCCGCCGACGAGGTCATCGTCAAGCGGCAGGAGTCGTCCCGCCGACCCGTACCCCTGCAGGAGGACGGTCGCATGATCGAGGGGATCCGGCGTGAGCGACGCATGATGTCGACCCTGCGTGCCGCCGCGGACATGGTCATCGACACCTCGTCCCTCAACGTCCACCAGCTCCAGCAGCGGGTCGCGCACGCGTACGGCGGCGACGACCGCGACGAGCTGCGCGTCATCGTCGTGTCCTTCGGCTTCAAGAACGGCGTCCCGATCGACTCGGACATGGTCTTCGACGTACGGTTCCTGCCCAATCCCCACTGGGTCCCGGAGCTGCGGCCGCAGACAGGGCTGTCAGAGGCCGTCTCCTCGTACGTGCTGGGGCAGCCCGCTGTGGGCCCGTTCCTCACCCACCTGCTCGGTCTCCTCGACAGCGTGCTGCCCGGCTACGTGGCGGAGGGCAAGCGTCAGGTTGAGCTCGCGATCGGCTGTACGGGTGGCAAGCATCGCTCGACGGCGATCGCGGAGGAGGTGGCCAGGCAGCTCCGTGACCGGGACCTGACCGTACAGGTCATGCACCGGGATCTCGGGCGCGAATGACCCGCCGGCTCTCCCGGCTCCCCGCAGTGGCGGCTCTGGGAGGTGGACACGGCCTCGCTGCGACCCTGTCGGCCCTGCGGCGGCTCACGCCCGACCTCACGGCAGTCGTCACCGTCGCCGATGACGGCGGGTCGTCGGGGCGCCTCCGCGACGAGTTCGACTGCCTTCCACCCGGAGACCTGCGCATGGCGCTCGCGGCGCTGTGCGACGACGACTCCGAGGGGCGACTGTGGGCTGACGTGCTCCAGTCGCGCTTCTCAGGCAACGGGCCGCTGGCCGGGCACGCGATCGGGAACCTCCTGATCGCGGGGCTCTGGCAGAAGCTGGGGGACCCGGTAGAAGGCCTGGACATGGTGGGCCAGCTGCTGGGTGTGCGGGGCCGGGTACTGCCGATGTCTGCTGTGCCCTTGACGATCGAGGCGGACGTGCTGGGCGTGCGCCCGGACGCGCCGGACGAGATCACCGTCGTCCATGGCCAGGCACAGGTCGCCAAGACGCCAGGGCGCGTGCTGAGCGTCCGCCTGGGACCGGACCGTCCCCCGGCACACCCCGCCGCCGTCGCGGCGCTGCGGGCCGCCGACTTCATCGTTCTGGGGCCCGGCTCATGGTTCACGTCGGTCCTCGTCCACCTCCTTGTCCCTGAGCTCGCCGAGGCTGTCGTGACATCGAGGGCGCAGCGGATACTCGTGCTCAACCTCGTGCCGGCCGACGAGACCGCGGGCTTCTCGCCCGCTGCGCACATCGACGTCCTGGCCGACCACGCGCCGACGCTCCGGCTGGACCATGTGATCGCGGACGAGAGGTTCGCCGGGCTCGACGGGCACCTCGGGACGTACGTGGAGAGCCTCGGCGCACAGCTCCACATCGCGAGGCTAGGCATGCGTGACGGTTCGGCCCGGCACGACCCGTTGCTCCTCGCGGCCTCGCTGGCGGGAGCGATGGGACTGTGACCGGGTCCGGACGACCCACATCCGTGTGACAAGATTGCCCAATGGCATTGACCCAGCAGGTGAAGTCCGAGCTGGCGACAGTAGTGACCACCAAGCCCTGCTGCCGCCGTGCTGAGGCTGCTGCCATGCTCCGGTTCGGAGGGGGCCTGCACCTGGCCGGCGGCCAGATCATCGTGGAGGCCGAGCTCGACACCGGTGCGGCCGCCCGCCGCCTGCGTTCGACGATCACCGAGGTGTTCGGTCTGCAGTCCGAGCTCGTCACCGTCACCTCGTCCGGGCTTCGCCGCGGCAACCGTTACATCGTCCGTCTCATCAAGGACGGGGGTGCGCTCGCGCGCCAGACCGGCCTGGTCGACAAGCGTGGCCGTCCCGTACGTGGCCTGCCGCCGTCCGTCGTGGGCGGAGGCGTCTGCGACTCGGTGGCGACCTGGCGCGGCGCGTTCCTCGCTCACGGCTCGCTGACGGAGCCCGGCCGCTCGATGTCCATGGAGGTCACCTGCCCCGGGCAGGAGTCGGCACTGGCCCTGGTCGGTGCCGCGCGAAGGCTCGGGATCGTCGCCAAGCCGCGTGACGTACGGGGCGTGGACCGGGTCGTGATCCGTGACGGCGACGCCATCGCCGCGATGCTCACGAGGCTCGGCGCCCACCAGACGGTGCTCGCCTGGGAGGAGCGGCGCGTACGCCGCGAAGTGCGGGCGTCCGCGAACCGGCTGGCCAACTTCGACGACGCCAACCTGCGCAGGTCCGCCCACGCGGCCGTCGCTGCCGGGATGCGCGTGAGCCGTGCACTGGAGATCCTGGGCGACGACGTACCCAGCCACCTCCTGACCGCGGGGACGCTCCGGCTCGAGCACAAGCAAGCCTCCCTGGAGGAGCTCGGAGCACTCCATGTGCCCCCCCTCACGAAGGACGCCGTCGCTGGTCGGATCCGGCGGCTCCTGGCCATGGCCGACCGTCGCGCCGCGGATCTCGGAGTGCCTGACACGGCCGCCGTACTGCCTCCTGACTACGACGAGCAGTAGCCGTCACCGAGGCATGACCCGGCTGCACATCCGGGGAGCAGATTCGTTAGGCTGACGGGTGTCCGAACGTCTGTTCCGGGTGCGGGAAGCATCCGGTGATAAGGAGT
>DAIEHO010000368.1 GCA_027353565.1 Propionibacteriaceae bacterium | reverse complement strand
GCATCAGATCCGCTTCGGGTGTGTCCACGTCCAAGGCCAGGGCCGGCAGGCCATCGGTGGCGAGGTTGACGTATAAAATTTGCACTGCGCTTAACGGTAGCGGTAAGCCCAGCACAGAGGCTCCGGCCATGAGGCCGATTTCGCCGCTGTTGGAAGAGAGCAAGTACATCAGGTATTTTTTGATATTGCCAAAGATGCCACGCCCTTCTTCCACCGCCGCCACAATGGAGGCGAAGTTGTCATCGGTCAACGTCATCGCCGACGCTTCCCTGGTCACATCGGTGCCCGTCATCCCCATCGCGATCCCGATGTCGGCCTTCTTGAGCGCGGGGGCGTCGTTCACCCCGTCGCCGGTCATGGCGACCACGTGGCCGTTGGCCTGCAGCGCGGCCACGACACGCAGCTTGTGGGCCGGTGAGACGCGCGCGAAGACATCGATGCCGCGGATCTCCCGGCTCAGCCGGGCGTCATCCATGTCGTCGAGCTCGGAGCCGACCACGACCCGGCCGTGACGCAGGAGCCCGAGCTCACGAGCGACGGTGGTCGCGGTCGCGGGGTGGTCCCCGGTGATCATCACGGGTCGGATCCCGGCCCGCTCACACAAGGCGATCGCCTCCCGGGCCTCCGCTCGTGGAGGGTCGAACATCCCCACCAGCCCCAGCAACGTCATGCCTTCCTGGGCGCCGGGGAGATCCGCGTCCTCTTTCATGGCCACAGCGAGCACACGCAGCGCGTCGCGGGCGTAGGCCTGGGCGATGCCGGACAGCTCAGCTCGGGTGGCGTCGTCGAGCACCGTCACACCGTCAGCAGTCGAGAGATGCGTGCAGACCGGCAACAGCCTCTCCGGCGCGCCCTTGCTGTAGGCCACGGTTCCCGTCTCCGTGCGGTGCAGCGTGGTCATGCACTTCCGCTCGGAGGTGAACGGGATCTCCTGCACCCGTGGCGATGCGTCATGGAGGGTGCGCTTGTCCAGACCCGCTTTCGCGGCGGCGACGAGGAGCGCCCCCTCCGTGGGGTCCCCCTTCACCTGCCACCCGGCGTCGGAGCCAGCAAGATCCGAGTCGTTGACGAGGACGGCCGCCGCCAGCAGCCGCTCCACGCCCCGGTCGGGCAGCACGTCGACGCCGCCGGAGGAGAAGCGGCCGACCGGCTCGTAGCCGGACCCGCTGACATCGAAGCTGCGACCGGTCGCCCACAGCTTTCGCACCGTCATCTCGTCCCTCGTCAGGGTGCCCGTCTTGTCCGAGCAGATGACGGAGGTGCTTCCGAGCGTCTCCACCGCGGGAAGGCTGCGGATCAGGGCATGGCGTCGTGCCATCTTCTGGATGCCGATGGCGAGGGAGATCGTCACCACGGCCGGGAGCGCCTCCGGCACCACGGCAACCGCCAGGGCGATGCCGAACAGCACCATGTCGAGGAGCGGCTGGCCACGCAGAGCGCCGATCACCACAACGCCTGCCACCACCACGAGAGCGACCCGGGCCAGGGCGGTGCCCAAGCGGTCGAGGGTGTTCTGGAGGGGTGTTCGCCCCGCCTCCACACTCGCAAGGAGCGCGGCGACCTGGCCGAACTCGGTCTGCATCCCGGTCGCGACGACGACCGCGCGACCCCGCCCGTACGTGATGGTGGTGCCCGCGTGGACCAGGTTCGTCCGGTCTCCGACCGCGCAGTCCACGTCGGGGAGCAGGACCTCCTGCTTCTCCACGCCCGACGACTCACCGGTCAGGGAGGCTTCGTCGGCCGTGAGGTTGACCGACTCGACGACTCGCGCGTCCGCCGGCACGCGATCCCCGGGGTGGAGCAGCACCACGTCTCCTCGCACCAGCTCGCGCGCCGGCACGGACGAGAGCCTGCCGTCACGCAGGACCGGCGCCGTGGGCGCCGCAAGCTCCCGCAGGGCCTGTATCGCTCGCTCCGCCCTGTACTCCTGGATGAAGCCGAGGACGACGGCGAACAGGACGATGACCGCGATCACGACCGACTCCGTGGCATGACCGGTCAGGAAGGACAAGAACGTGGCGCTCAGAAGGATCAGCATCAGGGCGTTCCGGAACTGGCCCAGCAGGAGGCGCCACGCTGACACGCGGCGGCCGGCGACGATCTCGTTGGGCCCATCGGCCTCCAGCCGAGCTGCGGCATCGGCTGCGCTCAGACCCGCGGAGCTGCTGCCCAGGGCCAGGAACACATCGTCGACCGTCCGGCTGTACCAGCGTGGGGCCTGCTCGTCGCGGCCCCCATCCGTCATGGGGCCCTCCATGACCTGAACGTACCCCAGCCGCACCAGGCTGTTCAGGCGTTCGGCTTCGTCGCGGTTGCGGCGGGTTCTACCGTTCTGGGCCCCTGACCTGGGACGATCGACACATGACGTCTCCTGGTATGAACCCTGGCCCACGCTCCGTCGTGACGGGCCTGTCTGGCAACGAGCTGTTCTGCATCGACAAGCTCGGCTACCGCGCCGGCGACCTCCTGGTCGGGAACAGCGTGTACTCCCTCGGCCTGCTCGGTGGCATCGGCAGCGCCTTCAACGCGATGGCCGGCGGCGAGGTGACCCAGATCACCGAGATGATCACCGCCGGGCGCCACCTGTCGACGCAGCGGCTCATGAACGAGATGCGGCAGGCGTCCATGCACGGCGCCACCGGCATGTCGAGCGAGCTCATCTTCCACGCCGGCAACGTGGAGTTCCTGTCCGTCGCGTCCGGCCTGTACCGCAAGGACGGGCAGATGCCGCAGTGGGCGTTCACGACGTCCGCCGACGCGCAGGAGCTGTGGTGCCAGGAGGACTCGGGCTATGCCCCCGTGGCGTTCGTGATGGGCAACGTCGCGTACTCCATCGGCGTCGGCCGCGGCATCACCGGCGCCTTCAAGCAGCTGCAGAAGGGCGAGGTGAAGCAGTACTCGGACATCTTCACCCATACCCGCAGCCTGGCGCTGCAGCGCATCGTCGGCGAAGCACAGTCAGTCGGAGCCAACGCTGTGGTCGGCATCAAGACGTCGATCCTTCCCTTCGGCGGGACCGGGGTGCAGGAGATGCTCATGGTCGGTACGGCGGCCCGGCACGACATGTCCGACGCCCAGTTCGCACGGATGGGCGTGACGACGAGCGACCTCACCGCCGAAGAGACGTGGAACCTCGCCAAGATCGGCTACTCACCGCTCATGCTCGTGCTCGGCACCAGCGTCTACTCGCTGGGTTTCGTCGGCGGTCTCATGGCGTCGTTCAAGAACTACGTCAAGGGCGAGATCTCGGAGCTGACCGAGCTGATCTACGCGGCACGCGAGGAGTCGCTGGGGAAGGTACGGGCGCAGGCCTCGAGCATCGGCGCAGACGACGTGGTGGGCGTGAAGACCTACATCTACGACCTCGGCGGTGGCCTCATCGAGTTCCTCGCCATCGGAACCGCGGTCAAGAAGACCGACAGCGCGAAGACCGCCACGGACACACTCCCGGCGCAGGCGATCATCCGGGACAAGGACACGTTCTTCAACGCTGCAGAGGCCTCGTACGGGGTGAGCCTCACCCACGACTGACGTCGGCCCGGCGAGCGGTATCACTCGCCGCTCAGCGGTCATCCGTTCAGGCCGACACCACCGACGCGTCGAGCACGTTGTCGGCCGCCCGGATCGCAGCGAGAAGGTCGTCCGACGGTTCCACCTCGAGCGAGATCGTCGCGACGGCAGCCTCGGCACCGGCGAAGACGGTGTTCGACATGCCCTGGACGTTGATGCCCGCCCGGCTGATCGCGTCGAGACATGCCGCGAGAACGCCTGGCCTGTCGAGGTGCCGGACGGAGAGGGCGCACACGGCGGGCGTCGTCACAGCCAGGTTGACCGCGTTCGGCACGACACCGGTGGCCGCGAACACTGTGATGATCCGTACGGCCTCGGCGGCGATCGCCTCCTGAGCCTGGTCCGTCGATGCGCCGATGTGGTGCGTGCCGTAGACACCGGCATGGGCGCCGATCGCGCCGTGGTACTCGCCGCTGCCGCCGGCCGGCTCGTCCGCGAAGACGTCGAGCCCCGCTCGTACACCCTTCTCCTCGATCGCCCGGGTGAGCGCCGTCTCGTCGACAACCTCACCACGCGACGTGTTGACGAACAGTGCGCCAGGTCTCAGCGCGGCGAAGAAGTCGCCGTCGCACAACCCCCGCGTCCCGTCGTTGAGCGCGACGTGGATGCTCACCACATCAGCCATCTCCGCGACGGCAAGCGCGGACGGGAGCGCCACGATGCCCAGCCCGTCGGCACGATCCGGCGTCAGGCTCGGGCTCCAGGCGACGACCTTCATGCCGAAGCCCTTGGCGCGGGAGATCATCGCGCTCCCGATGCCCCCGACGCCGATCAGGCCCAGCGTCCGCCCGTACAGCCCGGCGGCCTTGGAGTAGGCCGCCTTGTTCCAGCGCCCCTCCCGAAGATCCAGGACGTTGTCGACGATCCGCCGGTCGAGCGCCAGCATCAGGCCGAAGGCCAGCTCGGCCACGGCGATGGAGTTCTTGCCGGGACAGTTGGACACGTAGATGCCCCGCTTCGAGGCGGCCGCGACGTCGATGGTGTTGTAGCCGGCGCCGGCACGTACGACCAGCTTCAGCGGGCCAGCGGCAAGCACGTCCTCGGGCACCTTGGTGCTGCGGACGACCAGGACGTCCGGCCGGTGCGCTGCGACAGCCTCCGCAAGCGCTGTGCCGGAGAGCTGTGGGTCGACGGTGACGTCCATGCCCGCGGCGGTCAGGGCGTCGAGGCCCGAGCGTTCGAACGAGTCAGCGATGAGTACGCGCATGGCTTGAGCGTATGACGTCCGGCCGCCGGTGGTGGACGCACCCTCCGGTCAGCCCCAGCAGAGGCAGAACGGGTGCCCGGCCGGGTCGAGGTAGACGACGAACCCCGATGGGCGGGTGAGGTCCGCCGGCTGCGCAACCTCAGCGCCCAGTCGCCTCGTCTCGGCATCGGCCGCTGCGATGTCGTCGACCTGGAGGTCGAGATGGA
>DAIEHO010000113.1 GCA_027353565.1 Propionibacteriaceae bacterium | reverse complement strand
AACATCGGCGTCGGCCTTGAACGGGAAACCGAGGTGGCGCAGAAGAGCGCGGCTCTCGTCGTCCGAGCTCGCTGTGGTCACGAACGTGATGTCCATGCCGCGGAGACGGTCGACCCGATCCTGATCGATCTCGTGGAACATGACCTGCTCCGTGAGACCGAACGTGTAGTTCCCCTTGCCGTCGAACTGCAGCGGCGACAGGCCGCGGAAATCGCGGATACGGGGCAGTGCCAGCGTGATCAGCCGGTCGGCGAACTCCCACATCCGGTCGCCGCGCAGCGTGACGTGGCAGCCGATCGGCATGCCTTCACGGAGCTTGAACTGGGCGATCGACTTGCGGGCCTTCGTGACCTGCGGCTTCTGGCCGGTGATCTGCGTCAGGTCGCGGACGGCCATGTCGATGATCTTCGAGTCACGAGCCGCCTCGCCCACGCCCATGTTCACGACGACCTTGACGAGCCCTGGGACCTGCATGGGGTTGCTGTAGGAGAACTCCTCCTGCAACGCCGGCACGATCTCCGCGCGGTAGCGCGCCTTGAGCCGCGGCTGGACCTTGACGGTCTTCTCAGCCTTGGTGGTGGTCTTCTCCTCGACCGTGGTGCTCATCAGATCCTCTCCCCGGTCTTACGGGCGATGCGGACCGCGCGAGACTTGGTGTACTCGGTGCCGTCCGGACGCGTCCGGGTGACCTCTTCGCGGACATAGCCCACACGGGTGGTCACGTCCTTGTCGTCTTCCTTCACCACGAGCATCACGTTGGAGACGTGGATCGGGGCCTCGGAGGCGATGATCCCGCCCTTGACGACCTGCCCCGACTGCGGCTGGGGCGCACTGTCCCTCTTGTGACGCTTGACGATGTTGACGCCGGAGACGACGACGCGCTGACGCTCGATGTCGACCTTCAGCACCTCGCCGATCTTGCCCTTGTCGCTGCCCGTGATCACGCGGACGCGATCACCCTTCTTCACATGGAGTGTGTTCGCCATGTCAGATCACCTCAGGTGCGAGAGAGACGATCCGCATGAACTTGCGCTCGCGCAGCTCACGGGCGACCGGTCCGAAGATGCGGGTGCCGCGAGGCTCCCCGTCGTTCTTCAGGATGACGGCGGCGTTCTCGTCGAACTTGATGTACGAGCCGTCAACGCGACGGTGCTCCTTGACGGTGCGCACCACAACGGCCTTGACGACGTCGCCCTTCTTCACGTTGCCACCGGGGATCGCGTCCTTGACGGTCGCGACGATGGTGTCGCCGATGTGGGCGTAGCGACGCTTCGAGCCACCGAGCACGCGGATGCACAACAGCTCCTTGGCACCCGTGTTGTCGGCGACCTTGAGCCGCGACTCTTGCTGGATCATTTCTTCTCCTGTTGTCCGGTCGGTTCCCCGTGGGGCCTGACGGAACGAGTGGTGGTGTTACTTAGCCTTTTCGATGACCTCGACCAGCCGCCAGCGCTTCGTGGCGGACAGCGGTCGGGTCTCCATGACACGTACCCGGTCGCCCAGGCCGGCCTCGTTCGCCTCGTCATGGACCTTCAGACGCTCGGTGCGACGCATGACCTTGCCGTACAGCGAGTGCTTGACACGGTCCTCGACAGCAACGACGACGGTCTTGTCCATCTTGTCGGACACGACGAGGCCCTCACGGACCTTGCGGCCCGCACGAGCATTCTCAGTGGTGCTCATCGTCAGTTCTTCCCTTCGTCAGGATCAGGAACGATCCCGAGGACGCGCTCCTGGATGACCGTGTAGATCCGCGCGATGTCCTTGCGGACCTCCCGCAGTCGGCCGTGAGACTCGAGCTGCCCGGTCTGGTGCTGGAAGCGGAGCGTGAACAGCTCCTCCTTCAGCTCGAGGACCTTGGCGTCCAGCTCGGCGCGGCTCAAGCCGCGGAGATCATCGGCAGTTGTGGCCTTCGCCATCACAGATCACCTGCTTCCCGCTTGATGAAGCGCGCCTTGAACGGCAGCTTGTGGATGGCAAGGCGCATGGCCTCGCGGGCCACGTCCTCCTCGACGCCGGAGAGCTCGAAGAGCACCCGGCCTGGCTTGATGTTGGCGATCCACCACTCCGGGGAACCCTTGCCGGAGCCCATGCGGGTCTCGGCAGGCTTCTTGGTGATGGGGCGGTCCGGGTACACGTTGATCCAGACCTTGCCACCACGCTTGATGTGACGGGTCATGGCGATACGTGCGGCCTCGATCTGACGGTTGGTCAGGTACGAGGACTCCAGCGCCTGGATGCCGAAGTCGCCGAAGGCGAGCTTGGTGGCACCCTTGGCGTCACCACTCCTGTTCGGGTGGTGCTGCTTCCGGTGCGCGACGCGACGTGGGATCAACATGTCAGGCTCCTGCGGTTTCCGTGGCCGGCGCCTCAGCTGCGACGGCATCCTCAGCCCGGCGGCGGCCACCGCGCTCGGGGCGGCCAGCGCCGGCTCCCTCGCGACCCGGACGACGCGTCGGACGCGTACGACCGGTGGCAGCCTGACGAGCAGCCTTCTGAGCGGCGCGCTCGGCGCGAGTGCCGGTGACGTCACCCTTGTAGATCCAGACCTTCACACCGATCCGGCCGAACGTCGTCTTGGCCTCGTAGAAGCCGTAGTCGATGTCGGCACGGAGCGTGTGCAGCGGGACACGACCCTCGCGGTAGAACTCGGAACGGCTCATCTCAGCGCCACCCAGTCGGCCGGAGCACATGATCTTGATGCCCTCGGCGCCGGAGCGCATCGCCGTCTGCTGCGCCTTGCGCATCGCGCGGCGGAACGCCACACGGGCGCTGAGCTGCTCGGCGACGCCCTGGGCGACCAGCTGCGCGTCGATCTCCGGGTTCTTCACCTCGAGGATGTTCAGCTGTACCTGCTTGCCGGTCAGCTTCTCGAGCTGAGCACGGACACGCTCCGCCTCGGACCCGTTACGGCCGATGACGATGCCCGGACGCGCCGCGTACAGGTAGATCGTCACCCGCTCGCTGCGACGCTCGATCTCGACCGAGCTGATCCCCGCGCGCTCCAGCGTCTTCTGCAGGAAGTTGCGGATCTTGACGTCCTCGCCCACGTACGCCGCGTACTGCTTCTCGGCGTACCAGCGGGCCTTGTGGTCGGTCGTGATGCCGAGCCGGAAGCCGATCGGGTTGACTTTCTGACCCATAGCTCAGGCCTCCTTCTTCTCGCTCGTCGAGGCCTTCGTGGCCTTGTCGGTCTTGGCAGCCTTGACGGCCTTTGCCTTCTTCGGGGCGGCGGCCTCGGTGCGGGGCTCGACGACGACTGTGATGTGGCTCGCGCGCTTCAGGATCCGGCTGGCGGAGCCCTTGGCACGCGGACGGATCCGGCGCATCGTGGTGCCCTCGTCGACGTACGCCTGCGAGATGAACAGGTTCTCGATACGCAGCGCTGCTGTCTGCTCGGCGTTGGCGGCGGCCGAAGCGACCACCTTGTACACCGGCTCGCTCGCAGCCTGCGGCGCGAACTGCAGCATCGCGAGGGCGTCGACGACGTCCATGCCACGCACCATGTCGACGACGCGTCGGACCTTCATCGGGGTCATGCGGACGTGGCGCGCGATTGCGTACGAGCCGGGCCGCTCCCCGAGCAGAGCCGAGCGACGCGAGGGCCGCTGGGTTGTTTCGCTCATTGTGTGCTTCCTCTTCCCGTTACCGACGCCGCGACTTCTTGTCGTCCTTCACGTGCCCGCGGAACGTGCGCGTGGGGGCGAACTCGCCGAGCTTGTGACCGATCATGGAATCGGTGACGAAGACCGGGATGTGCTTGCGACCGTCATGCACCGCGATCGTGTGACCGATCATGTCGGGGCTGATCATCGACCGGCGCGACCAGGTCTTGATGGGGTTCTTGGTGCCCTTCTCATTCTGAGCCTCGACCTTCTTGGCGAGGTGATCATCGATGAAGGGGCCCTTCTTCAGGCTGCGTGGCATTTCTCAATTGCTCCGATCAGCGCTTCTTGCCGGACTTACGGCGACGGATGATGAGGCGGCTCGACGCCTTGTTCTGATCGCGGGTGCGACCCTCGGGCTTGCCCCATGGGCTCACCGGGTGACGACCGCCGGACGTCTTGCCCTCGCCGCCACCATGCGGGTGGTCGATCGGGTTCATGGCGACACCGCGGACTGTCGGACGCACGCCCTTCCAGCGCATGCGGCCGGCCTTGCCCCAGTTGATGTTGGACTGCTCGGAGTTGCCGACCGTCCCGATCGTGGCGCGGCAGCGGACGTCGACGAGGCGCATCTCGCCCGAAGGCATGCGCAGCGTGGCGAACCGACCCTCGCGGGCGACCAGCTGGATCGCGGCACCGGCCGAACGGCCCATCTTGGCGCCTCCACCGGGACGCAGCTCGACGGCGTGGACCGTCGTGCCGACGGGGACGTTGCGCAGAGGCAGGTTGTTGCCCGGACGGATGTCCGCAGCCTCGCCGGCCTCGACGGTCGCGCCCTGGGCCAGACCCTGGGGGGCGATGATGTAGCGCTTCTCGCCGTCCGCGTAGTGGAGCAGCGCGATACGGGCGGTGCGGTTCGGGTCGTACTCGATGTGAGCGACCTTGGCCGGCACACCGTCCTTGTCGTACCGCTTGAAGTCCACGAGACGGTAGGCCTGCTTGTGGCCACCGCCGATGTGACGGGTCGTGATCCGGCCCTGGCTGTTACGACCGCCGGTCTTCGGCTTCGGGGAGACCAGTGACTTCTCCGGCGTGGTGCGCGTCACCTCGACTAAGTCCGCCACGCTCGAGCCACGGCGACCCGGTGTCGTCGGCTTGTACTTACGAATACCCATGACTTGTGTTCGTCCTTACTCGTCAGGCCTGAGCGAACAGGTCGATGCGGTCGCCGTCCGCCACGGTCACGATGGCGCGCTTGGTGTCGGGCCGACGGCCCGTCCCGTAACGCGTCCGGCGCTTCTTGCCCGCACGGTTGATCGTGTTGACGCCCGTGACGGTGACCTTGAAGACCTTCTCCACCGCGATCTTGATCTCGGTCTTGTTCGCCGTCGGATCAACGAGGAACGTGTACTTGTTCTGGTCGAGCAGGGCGTAGCTCTTCTCGCTGACGACCGGCGCAAGAAGAACGTCGTGGTAGTCGCGAATCTTGAGGGCGTCGCTCACTTGCCTGCCTCCTCATCCGTGGCCTTGGCGGCCTTCTTGGCCTTGGGCTCGGCCTTCTCAGCCTTTGCCTTCGGCTCCTCGGCCTCTGCAGCCTTCTCAGCCTTGGGCTTCTTGGCCTTGGCCGGCTTCTCCTCGACGGCCTCGACCTCGGCGACAGCCTCGGCCTCGGTCGAGGTGGCGACAGCCTTGGCGGCCTTGCCGCTCTGCGAGCCGGCGATGAACGCCTCCAGAGCCTTGGTCGTGAAGACCACGGACTCGTTGACGATCACGTCGTACACGTTGAGCTGGTCGACCGCGATCGCGTGGACGCCGGCGACGTTGCGCAGGCTGAGCCAGGCGATGTCCTCGTCGCGATGCAGAACGACGATCGCGGAACGGTAGTCACCGATGGCCGAGAGCGACGCGAGCGCTGCCTTGGTGGACGGGAGCTCGCCTGACACAAGGGCCTCGAGGACGAAGAGCTTGCCGTCGCGCACCCGGTCCGAGAGCACTCCGCGCAGGGCTGCGGCGATCATCTTCTTCGGTGTGCGCTGGGCGTACGAACGCGGGTGCGGTCCATGGACCACACCGCCTCCGGCCCACTGCGGAGCGCGGCGGGAACCCTGACGGGCGCGGCCCGTGCCCTTCTGGCGCCACGGCTTGATGCCACCGCCGCGGACGTCGCCGCGGGTCTTGGTGGAGTGCGTGCCCTGGCGGGCCGCAGCCTGCTGGGCGACGACCACCTGGTGGATCAGTGGCACGTTCGTCTGGACGTCGAACAGGTGAGCCGGGAGCTCAGCCGACGTCGTCTTGTCGGCGCCGATGACGTCGACCTTCACGGTCTCGCTCATGCGATGCCACCCTTCTTGGCAGCGGAACGGATGACGATGAGTGCGCCCTTCGGGCCCGGAACAGCGCCCTTCACGAGGATCAGGCCACGCTCGGCGTCGATCGCGTGCACGGTCAGGTTCTGGACCGTCTTCTTCTCGACGCCCATGCGGCCGGCCATCTTGAGCCCGGGGAAGACGCGGGAAGGCGTCGACGACTGGCCGATCGAGCCGGGGCTGCGGTGCTTGCGGTGAACACCGTGCGAGGAGCTGAGGCCCTTGAAGCCGTGACGCTTCATGACGCCTGCGGTGCCCTTGCCCTTGGTCACGCCCGTGACGTCGACGATGTCGGCGACGGCGAAGACCTCGGTGCTGAGCTCCTGGCCGAGCGTGTACTCGCTGGCATTGCTCGTGCGCAGCTCGAGCAGGTGGCGCCGCGGCGTCACACCTGCCTTCTCGAAGTGACCCGTGTCGGGCTTGTTGACCGAGGTGGCCTTCACAGCGCCGAAGCCGAGCTGTACGGCCGAGTAGCCGTCCTTCTCGGGCGTACGGACCTGCGTGACCACACAGGGACCTGCCTGGATCACGGTCACGGGGACGACTCGGTTGTTCTCGTCCCAGACGTGGGTCATGCCGAGCTTGGTGCCCAGCAGCCCCTTGACATTGCGTTCGTGCGTCATCGTCAGTTGCCTCACGGGAGCTTGATCTCGATGTCGACACCCGCCGGAAGGTCGAGCCGCATGAGCGAGTCGACGGTCTTCGGCGTGGGGTCGAGGATGTCGATCAGCCGCTTGTGCGTACGCATCTCGAAGTGCTCGCGGCTGTCCTTGTACTTGTGGGGCGAGCGAATCACGCAGTACACGTTCTTCTCGGTCGGCAGCGGCACAGGGCCGGCGACCTTGGCGCCCGTCCGGGTCACCGTGTCCACGATCTTGCGCGCCGAGGAGTCGATGACCTCATGGTCATACGCCCTGAGCCTGATGCGGATCTTCTGTCCCGCCACGGTTCATCCCTCTCGTCGGTCTCCGGCACATGGCCGG
>DAIEHO010000356.1 GCA_027353565.1 Propionibacteriaceae bacterium | reverse complement strand
CGCTCACCAGTGACGTGTCGTTGGTCGAGTCCAGGGACACCTTGTGCGGTACGGGCTCCGCGGAGTCGCGTTCGTGCAGCAGGGCCTCGAGCTCGTCGGTGTTCGTGAGGTTCCCGTTGTGGGCCAGCGCAAGGTTGCCGTCCTCGAGAGCCCGGAACGTCGGCTGCGCGTTGTTCCACGTGCTCGAGCCCGTCGTCGAGTAGCGGGTGTGGCCGATCGCGAGATGGCCGGTCAGCGACGCGAGCGCCGACTCGTCGAACACTTGGGACACCAGTCCCATGTCCTTGAAGACCATGATCCGGCTGCCGTTGCTGACCGCGATGCCCGCCGACTCCTGGCCCCGGTGCTGAAGCGCGTACAGCCCGAAGTACGTGAGCTTCGCCACTTCCTCGTTGGGGGCCCAGACGCCGAAGACCCCGCATGCGTCGCGGGGTCCCGGAGAGTCGGCGTCGAGCTCATCCGTCAGTCGACCGTCTCCGCGCAGCACGCCGTCAGCCTAACAAGGCTGTGGCGCGCTCACCTGCGCCGGCCACGCTACGTACGTCCCGGTCAGTGCGAGGCGATGTGCTTCGCGGCGATGTAGCCGAAGACGGCGGCGGGGCCGAGCGTGGAGCCGGGCCCCGGGTACGTGTGGCCCATGACGGATGCCGAGTTGTTGCCGCTCACGTACAGCCCTTCGATCACGGAGCCGTCCTCGCGCAGGACCCGGGCGTGCTCGTCGGAGAGCAGGCCACCTTTCGTACCGAGGTCACCGGGCACGACCCGTACGGCCGTGAACGGCCCCTTCTCGATGGTCCCCAGGTTCGGGTTGGGCCGCACGGACGGGTCGCCGTAGTAGCGGTCGTAGGCGGAGTTGCCGCGCCCGAAGTCGCTGTCGACCCCCGCTCGGCAGAAGCCGTTGAACCGCTCGACGGTCCTCGTGAGAGCGGCCGCGTCGACGCGGATCCTTCCCGCTAGCGCGGCGAGCGTCGGTGCCTTGACCATCATGCCCGCCTCCTCGGCGGCCTTGACCGCGCGAGGATCCATCGCGTACGAGCGCAGGTAGCGGTGCGTGTGCCGTACGTCGGTGACCATCCAGCAGGCGCCGGGGACGGTCGTGAAGCGCTCGAACATGTGATGGCCGAGGTCGACGTACGACTGGGACTCGTTCGCGAACCGGTTGCCGCCGGCGTCGACGATGATCGAGTGCGGCATCGACCGCTCGCTGACCATGAACATGGCCGAGCCGTCCGCGGAGGGCGACGGGACCGAGCCGCCCCACCAGGCGTCCTCCATGAGGTCGACGGCCGCCCCGACCCTCATCCCCACCTCGATGGCCGACCCGACGTTGCCTCGGGACCCGGACGAGTCGGCGCCCGTGACACCCTGGTAGCGCTCTCGCCACTCGACGTTGTGGTCGAACCCGCCGCCGCAGAGGACGACACCACGAGCCGCGGCGATCGTCCGCGTGGTGCCGTCACGCGACGTACGGACGCCGGTGACGCGGCCCTCCTCGACGACCAGCTCACTGATCGGGGACGACAGCCGCACCTGGACGCCGAGCTTCAGGGCGATCTGGAGCAACGACGCGGTCACGGCCGCGCCCATGCCGACAGCCTTCTGACGTCGCGCGAGCGTGCCCAGCACGCGTGCGATCACCCTGGCGCCTCGGGCCATGCCACCCGGCGTCGACCAGGCGCGGCTCAGCAGCCAGAAGTCGTCGGTCATCACAGGGGCAGGGAGGCCGTCCTGACCGCGGGAGCTCGACCACCAGTCCCCGATGCCGCGGACGTCGAACGGCTTCACCTCGATCGCGCGCCCGATCTTGCCGCCCTTGAGCTCCGGGTAGTAGTCGGGATAGTCGGTTGCTCGGGCGAAGCGGACCCCCAGCCGCTCAGCGAGGTTGACGAATCCCGCCACCCCGTCGACGAACGCTTCCTTGCGCGCCCGTGAGGTGGCCGGTCCAGCGTCCCCCACGGTCGCCTCCAGGTACGCCAGTGCCTCGTCTCGCGAGTCGCTGACTCCCTCGCGACTCATCAACGGGTTGTTGGGCAGCCAGAGGCCCCCACCCGACATGGCGCTGCTCCCGCCCCATCTCTCGGTGCTCTCCAGCATGATCACCGTCATCCCGGCGTCCGCTGCCGTCACTCCAGCAGCGAGTGCCGCAACTCCGGTGCCCCCCACGACGACGTCGTACGTCTCGTCCCACTGAGCGTTCATTGCGACTCTCCATCCGGAGATCGGGCCCCATTGCCCGTTCCTCCATCTTCAGGATGCTCGCGTCGGCAGATGCTCGCAGTCGGATGCGGATACTGCTCGAGGCGGACCTGCCGACTGGTCCGAGGCCCGACCCTGAGCAGCTGCAGGGCCGAGGTCAGCGGTCGCCGTCGGTGGGCTGGCTCGTCTGGCTCGGGACGCCGTCGACGCACGATGCGTGGACCTCGATCCCCTGGCCGACGCTCTCGAAGTTGACGTCGATCCTGGCCGTCTCGTGCTTCTCGGTCTCGACGCGCCAGCCGTCCTGCGGGGACGCGTACAGCAACGAGATCGCCTGCGCCTGGCACGAGACCGACAACGTACCTCCGGCGAGCGTCCACGTGGTGACGACGGGAGTGGCTGCGGCGGTGGGCGTGGCCGACTCGGTCAAGGTCGCCGTGGGGGTGGCAGCAGCGGAGGTGGTGCCCGTCGGGTCCGCGCTGGGCGACGCGTCGTCCGAGCCGGGTTCGGACGGGGTGGCGGCGTGGCTCGATGTCGCGGTGGTCCCCCCGGTCTGGGCGGGCGTGGGGCTCTGGGTCGCTCTCGCCGCTTCCAGCCGTTCGTACACCTGGGGCGCGGACAGGACGCTCGTGGACGAACCGTCCCGGAACACGGCCACCGCCTGCCACACGACCAGGCTTGTCACGAGGGTCGCGAGCACCCACGATGCGGCCGCAATGGCCGCAATGCGCTGTCGCGATCTCTTCATCACCCCCCAATCCTGACGTACGTCGCAGAAAGGCCCGGTTAAAGGGCAAGAAAATCCCTCCGGCTGAGCCACGTCGCGCGCACGGTGACAGCGAGATGACATAGCGTCAGGATGTGTCCAACGTGCTCATAATCGAGGATGACGCAACGATCCGTACCGCCGAGATCCGCGCCCTCAACGCGCGCGGACATTCGACGATGTCCACGTCGACGGCACTGGAGGGCCTGCAGCAGATCATCGCCCAGACCCCCGACGTCGTCCTGCTCGACCTCGGCCTGCCGGACCTCGACGGACAGGCTCTCCTGGCCATGATCCGCTCGGTGAGCAGCGTCCCCGTGATCGTCGTCAGCGCGCGGGACGACGGCCCGGAGATCGTGGCAGCCTTGGATGCCGGCGCTGACGACTACCTCGTGAAGCCGTTCGCCGCGGACCAGCTCGAGGCCCGGATCCGCGCGGTGCTGCGCCGTGTCGAGGTCGACCAGCCGACCGGACCGGTCGTCGTCGGCGGGCTGGTCATCGACGAGCGGGCCCGGACTGTGTCCCTCGACGGTACGGACCTGGAGCTGAGCCCGAAGGAGTTCGATCTCCTCCTCTACCTGTCCCAACGCCCCGGTGTCGTCATCTCCAAGCGGGAGATCCTGGCCGAGGTGTGGCATCTCCCGTACGGCGGGGCCGACAAGACCGTCGACGTCCACCTCCACTGGCTGCGCCGCAAGCTCGGCGAGTCCGCCGATGCACCCGTCTACCTGCACCGTGTCCGCGGTGTCGGTGTGAAGCTGGTCGCCCCCTCGTGAGAACGCTGCTCGTGCGGTACGGGCTGGCGGTGACCTCGATCGTCCTCATCGCCTTCCTGCTGCCGCTCGGATACATGGCCCAGTCCCTCACCGAGGAGCGGGCCCTTGCAGCGGGCCGACAGGATGCCCAGCAGGTCTCCCTGTTCGTCGACGACTCCGCACGCCTGCTCGCAACGCTCGCCGACGTCAACACCGGCGAACGTCGGACCACGGTGTTCCTGCCGGACGGGCGGGTCCTCGGTGCCCCCGCACCGCTGTCGGCCTCCGTCCAGCTCGCACGCACGGGGCGCGCGTTCACGGCGACCACCACGGGCGGCGCCGAGGTCCTCGTGCCGATCGCAGGTTCCGGTGGCACGACGGTGGTCCGTACGTTCGTGCCGGACAACCTCCTGCACGCCGGGGTGTACAGGGCGTGGGCCGTGCTCGGGGGTGTGGGCGTCGCGCTGCTCCTGGTCACCGCGCTCGCCGGGTACCGCATCGCCTCCGGCGTCTCGCGCTCGGTGAGCGACCTCGCAGAGGTGGCGCAGCGTCTCGGCGCAGGCGAGCTCACCGCACGCGTCGAGCCGTCCGGCCCGTCCGAGGTGAGGTCGGTCGGCAACACGCTGAACGACCTCGGCGAACAGGTCGAGGACCTCCTCGCCGACGAGCGAGAGCTTCTCGCCGACCTGTCGCATCGCCTCCGCACGCCCATCACGGCGCTCCGGCTCGACACCGACGGGCTCGCCGACCCTGAGGAGCGGGAGCGCATGGACGCCCATGTCGCCGACCTCGTGACCGCGGTCGACACGGTGATCGAGGCGGCGCGCTCGCACCGTCGGCGGGCACCGGTGCGCAGTGACGCAGCACAGGTCGTGCGGGACCGGGCGCGGTTCTGGTCCGTGCTGGCGGCCTCGCAGGAGCGTGCCTTCGCCGTGGAGGTCTGCGACTCCACGGCGATGGTTGCAGCAGGTTCCACGGAGCTGGGAGCCGGACTCGACGTGATCCTCGACAACGTCTTCAAACACACCGAAGCGGGCACGCCGCTGTCGCTGTCGGTGACGGCGGACAAGAGCTCCGTGAAGGTCACCGTC
>DAIEHO010000111.1 GCA_027353565.1 Propionibacteriaceae bacterium | reverse complement strand
CTCGGCCGAGATTACCCCCAAAAGTGTGCGTTATCCATGCGCTATCTTGGCGCTGACATGCCCCGGCACGACTGTGCAAACGTTGCCATGATCGTGAAGCAACCCTTACAGGGCTAGGAAAGTGGCTCCACGAGCGAAAGTCGACATGTCGCTTTAGCGGCTTCGAATTTCGTATCCTTCGCCCGGCGAGAAATATGTCTTGACTGGGCTCGCACCTATTCTCTTTCGTGAGGTCCAGGTCTGCCCGTGATCGAGATGATGCTCTTAATGCGAAACGGTCACTTTAATCCGAACTGCTCGTCGACGATTCAGGACTGGAGCGTGGTGGTGTTTGTGAGCGAGGCGCGGGAGGCGAGGAGTACCACGGTCCAGACGAGCGCCACGGTGGCGACGGAGAACGGGATCCCGAGCTGGTCTGAGTGGGTCACCCGGATGACCAGCCCGAAGAGGACGACGACCACCAGCAGCACGCCGGCCCAGACCGCGGGGGCGCGCAGAGCCGCCTGGCTCCTCGCGTACCAGACGGTTGCGACGACCGCGCACGCCGCGACGATCGCGAGGCCGATACGGATGACCTGGGCCGGCCCACTCGCGGACCGGTCCGCCGCGAGCAGCTCCCAGACGGGCCAGCTCAGGCAGCGCGTGTAGGAGCCGGCGCCCGCGGCGAACAGGCTGACCAGGTGCATGGCCACCATGAGGGCGACCGAGACCCACGCCAGGCCGCCCGTCCGGGAGGCGACAAGGCGCGTCGGCGTACGGTCCAGCGCGACCGTCGCGACCACCATGGCGGCCATCGCGGCGAGCGCGGAACCCAGGTCCAGTGCGCCGCCCCACGCGGGAATGGGGAGGCCGAGCACGGTGAGCCTCCCGAAGTAGCCCGCGACGAGTGCCCCCGCCACGGTCACCCACGGCAGGACCTTGACCAGCGGGTGCGCGCCCTTGAGGCGAAGGGCCAGGATGGCGGCGGCCAGCGCGGCCGGGCCGGCGAGGATCGCGGACGTACGGTGCGTCATCTCGATCCAGGGGTTCCTGTAGAAGAACGACGTCACCGGTCCGGAGGGCAGGAGGGCCGAGGCCGTACAGCCCGGCCAGTTCCCGCACTCGAACCCGGACTCGGTCGCGCAGACCACTGAACCGAGCGCCACCGCCAGGAAGGTCAACACGGTCGCCAGCCCGAAGATCCGGCGGGTCACGGGCGGGACTCTGGTCGGGGTCACCGGGACGGTTGCTGTCGCGCTCACAGGCAGCCACCATACGACCGCACACCCCTCGGGCTCACGGGCAGGTCCTCATCCGCACCCGCGCGTGGCAGCCCGCGCGTACCGGACCGGTCGACACGGTGAACCTTCAACCGTCATTGACAGGTCTGGAGCGTCGGCGGAGGCTGGAACCAGAGCCTCCTGGAACGCCGAGGAGGTGGCCGGGTGACGCCGGTCGCCCGGCGACGAGAGGAGTACGCCATGGCACTGGTTCTCCGGGACTGGCCCGAGTTCCAAGAGGTCTTTCACCGGGTGTTCGAGGGCGATGTGAACAAGTCGTGGCTCCGGGTGGAGGAGTTCGTGGACGGCAGCACGCACGTCGTCCGCGCCGAGCTTCCCGACATCGATCCCGACAAGGATGTGGAGATCGCCATCGTGGACGGCGACCTGCGCATCACGGCTGAACGGCAGGCGAAGACCGAGCACAAGGACAAGCACTCGTACCACTCCGAGTTCAGGTACGGGTCGTTCACCCGGACGGTGAAGCTGCCACCGGGAGCCACCGAGGCCGACGTGACAGCGAGCTACAAGGACGGCGTCCTCGAGATCCGGGTTCCGGTCGCGGAACCGGTCACCTCGGCGCCCACCAAGATCGAGATCACTCGCGGGTGACGACCTCGCCGGTGCGAGGTCGTTGACCTGCGACGGCGATGCCAGCCTGGGCCCCGCCCTGCCGGAGCTCGGCTGGCCCACGCCGACCGCACCTGGCGCCGCCCGGGTCTGGCCGGCTGCAGGCCGTACGCAGAGCGGACGGGAGAGGCGGGCCCGTGGACTCCCGCTCGACCTTGGAAAGATGGCGGCATGGGCCGTGCGGGAGGGCTTCAGACAGGCCCGCAGCGCGCCCCGCGATGGCGGGTCGCCGAGGACCCTGAGCGCGTGGTGCGCCTGGTGGACGGACCGCTGGGCGCGTACGTACACATCCCGTTCTGTGCGACGGTCTGCCCCTTCTGCCCGTACAACAAGGTGGTTCCCCGGTCGGGTCAACCAGAGCGCTACTTCGCCGCGCTCGTGACCGAGGCACGCCGTTACGTCGCGGCGGGGGCGGGCGGCCCGGCGGGGTTCACCTCCCTGTACGTCGGGGGTGGGACACCGACCCTCTTCCCCGACCTGCTGCGCGACGTCGTCGAGGCGCTCCCGGTGACCGGCGAGCGTGCCGTCGAAGTGCTCCCGCCGCACGCAACGCCGGAACGCTTGGACGAGCTGCGACGCATCGGCTTCACTGCGGTGAGCATCGGCGTCCAGTCGTTCTCCGACGAGGTCCTGCGACACCTGCGGCGACCGCACAACGCCCGCGGCGCACGAGCGGCGGTGGAGAACGCCGTCGGCAGGTTCGACCTGGTGGACGCCGACCTGATCCTCGACGTCGAGTACGACGACGCGTACGCGGGGACGTTCCTGCGCGACCTCGTACAGTGCTTCGAGCTGGGGGTGGACCAGGTCTCCACGTACCCCCTCATGCGGTTCGGCTTCACACCGTTCGGCTCGGCCCGTCCCGACCGGCGCGCCGAGCACGAGGTCCTGGCCGAGGCGACGCGGCTCGCCGAAGCGCATGGGTACGAACGGCGGTCGGTGTGGACGTTCAACCGCCCGAGCTCTTCCACGTACACCTCGATCACGCGGCACCGCTTCCTCGGCCTGGGCGCCGGGGCGACCTCGTTCCTCGGCCAGGACTTCCTCGTCAACCACTTCGGCGTCGAGACCTACATCAGCGCCGTCGAGGACGGCCGCCTGCCCCTGGCCCGTCACCTGCATCTGGGCGCGACGGGCGGTCTCGCGTACGACGCGTTCTGGCAGGCGTACTCCGGTCATCTCTGCGTCCCGGCACTCGAGCCAGCCGGCCGAGCCGCGGCCGCGGCCGTGCGTACGGCGGCCTCGCTCATGGTCGCCGCCGGACTCGTGGCGCCGGCGTCACCCGATGGGTGTCACGCGCTCCGGCCCCGCGGCTTCGACCGCTATCACGACCTCGAGCGGTGGGTGACCTACCAC